>CAMTBF010000044.1 GCA_947068385.1 uncultured Lachnospiraceae bacterium | reverse complement strand
AGAAGAAATGGAAAGAAAATACAGGGAAATAAAAGAAATTATTTAAGAAGGGACAGCGTATCTCCCGGAACTGATGAAAAGGTCTGACGTTCCGGGCAACCGTTATCTCTCCATTACGCCTACGATAGAATTTCAGGTCGCTCATTATAGAAAAAGAGATTTTGTTCCTCTGGTATTGGAGGGATGCAGTGATAGGGAAGCGGCTTTTCGCAACTGGATGGACAGAGATGCCCTGTTTGCTAGGGAAGTGCAGAGGCAGTGCCGGGATAAGGATTACTATTCTGTCATAAATGATGGAACGATGGAACTGGAGAAAATGGTCAAATTGGTTGTGTTACACTTTGGATTGAAATAATCTTAAGGAGGAAAAAATAATGCGCCATGCATACATTCGCGGAATCATAGGCCTGATTTGGCTGGCAGCAGCTATCGCCTGCGGCATATCAGGAATCTTCCCCATGATGGGGCTGTACGTCATCTTAGCAATCGCCTTCCTGTATTCCGCATACACGATATGGAAAAGAGAAAAAGACGGCAAAGGGGGCAGATGACATGGACACGGCGCTTCTGGATATCAAGAATCTAAGCGCATGGTACAGCGACCGGAAAAAGGTGCTTTCGGACTTTAGCCTTGCCCTGGCGGAACAGGAGGTGGCAGGGCTGATAGGGCTGAACGGAGCCGGAAAGACCACGTTCCTGAAGGTGCTCTCCGGCCTGCTCCCCACCTTCCGCGCGGACGACCTCCGTTTTTGCGGCTCCCCCGTGGATTTCCGGAAACAGGATTTTAAGCGCTGCCGCTATACCGTATTTGCCGAGGACAGCTCCTTCTCCTATTTTACCTTTCGGGAATACCTGAGCTATGTATGCAAGGCCTATGGCCGGGAGGTGCCGGATGTGGCGGAGCTGGTACGGGGCTTTCGCTTCGAAGAATATGAGGATGTCCTGTTGAAGGAGCTGTCCACCGGCAACCGGAAGAAGGCCTATCTGATCACGGCCTTTGCCCTGAAGCCCCAATTCCTCCTGCTGGACGAGCCGGTCAACGGCCTGGACTTCCAGAGCACGGAATACCTGTACCGGCAGATTTCCGGGTATAAGGAGCACGGGACACTCCTGTTCTCCTCCCACATCCTGGAGAGCATCACGCTGACCTCTGACCGGGTATTCGTCCTGGAGGAGGGGCGGATTCGGCAGACATTCGAGCGCGGGCAGATAAACGCCGCGGACATCCGGGAGGCGCTGCACGATGAAGATGACAGGTAAGGCCTTTGCCAAAAAGCTGTTCGGGGCAAAATACGAGCGGCTGCCCCGGACGCTCTTTGTGGATCTGATCGTGTTCTGGGGACTGTACATTGCCGGGTTTCAGGTGCGGATCGCGCCCTCTGTCCGGATATTCTTGGTAAGCGCCTTTACCGCGGGCGTGATGTGGCAGGCCCTTTCCGCCAGGGACAATGCCGTGGAGATAGAGCATATGCTGATGCTTCCCCTTGGGCGCGGGGAATTCGTCTTTTCCTATGTCGCCGTGCTGGGAGCCTATGCGGCGGTGACGAAGACAGGGCTGCTGCTGGCAGTCCTGCTGGCCGTTTCCTCTTGGCGTCCCATGGAGCTGCTGGGGATTGCGGTCTGCATGATTCACGCCGTCCTGCTGGCGGCCGCTGTCTATTCTTTGCGAAAATACTGGTATGCCGGTGTCCTTTGGGCCATTGCCGTGGCCGCGGCCATTCTGCTTTTTGGAAGCAGACTCTGGATGATTCCTTTGCTGGCTGTGGATGGCCTGCTTGCCGTCCTGCTGCTGGGGAGGGCGGAGGGATACGACTTCTGCCAGTGGGAGGGCGGGAAAGGCCATGTGGTCAGGCGGCGCAGAAACGCGTCCCTGTGGCGGTACTTTTTCCGCTACATGGGGTGCCACAGAAACTATCTGGCCAATACCGCCGTGATGTGGTGCGTGGCCGTGGTGCTGCCATACTTCCTGGGGGAGATGGCCGGGCTGGACGCCATGCCCGTCGGCTTTGCGATTCTGTGCCTGAATACGCCGGTCTGCATCTTGCTGTCCTGTGACTGCGACCTGGAGCAGGCGGTCCGGTTCCTGCCGGGACAGAGAAGGGCGTTCTGCATCCCGTACTGCCTGTTCCTCTTCGGGTGCAACATGGCTGCCAACGGCATATACCTGTGCAGCTGGCAGATACAGAAGGGGAGCGTGGCCGCCCCCATGGTGGCCGGGGCCCTTTTCTTTGCCTTGCAGAGCGCGGTCCTGTCCGTGCTGCTGGAATGGCTCTGCCCCATCCGGGACTGGAAGATTGAAAGCGACCTGTGGCACCATCCCCGGAAATATGTGGTTCCGGCAGGGATGCTGCTCCTTGCGGGAGGCGTCGGAGCCTGGCCCATGCTGCTGACCGTCCTGTGGGGGCTGCTGGCCGGGGAGGCTGCGGTCCTGCTTTGGATATGCCTGAGGCATCCGGAGGGGTAAAACGATATGACGGATAAAAAGATACTGTATGTGGAAGATGACCTGAGCCTGATCGAGGGGCTGAAGTTCACCCTGGAGAAGAACGGCTTTACCGTGGACAATGCCCGCACCGTGAAGGAGGCGTACCGCTATTTCCCCGCAGGCCGATACGGGCTGTTGCTGCTGGACGTCACCCTGCCGGACGGGACCGGCTTCGACATCTGCAGGGAAGCGCGGAAGGATTCCTCCGTCCCGATCATCTTCCTCACCGCTTCGGATGAGGAGGTCAGCATCGTGAAAGGGCTGGACATGGGCGGGGATGACTACATCACGAAGCCCTTCCGGCTGGGGGAAGTCCTTTCGAGGATCAACGCGCTGCTGCGCCGCTCCGGGCAGTTCCAAAAGAGGGACGCCATCCTGGAATCCAATGGAATCCGGATCGATCCGCTGCGGCGCCTGGCCTGGAAGGGGGAGACGGAGCTGGCCCTGACCTTGGTGGAATACAAGCTGCTATGCCTGTTCCTGGAAAACCCGGACCGCGTCCTGTCCAGGGAGCTGATCTTAGACCGCCTCTGGGACGGAAACGGCAACTATGTGGACGACAATACCCTTTCTGTGTACATCCGTAGGCTGCGGAGGAAGATTGAAGACGATCCCGGCTCCCCTACGATGCTGCTGACGGAGATTGGGGTGGGCTATCAATGGAAGCGTGAGAAGAACTTTGTGGGGGAGTGGGAGTAGGGGAGGATGCAAGGGGATGGGAAAGGAGACGCGGACATTGCTTTGGCGGCTGTGGGCCATTTTCTTTCTGGCTTTGGCGGCTTCCGCTGTGCTTGTTTTATGGATGACGAGGGACTTCCGGGAGACGATGGTGGAGCATGATTATGGGGTGGCGGGTTATCTGCTGGGCCATGGGGAGGAGGCTGTGGCAGCTGCCTTTACGAAAGACAAGACTGTCTTTGAGCTGGAGGCGGGGAGGCAGGCCCTGCATGGGGCAGGCTACAGCGAAGATACGGATTCTGTTCTGATTCCGGCTGTGGCCGCTTTCAGGAGGCATACCATCGTCTTGCTCGGTGGTATGCTTTTTGGCATTTTTTCGGCGGTTTTTGTGGCGGTGGGATTTTACATCAGAAGCCAGAGGGCCATGATTGCAAAGGCGGACGCCGTGATTGCCAGCTTCCTGGAAGGGGACACGGACCGGCGGATCCACAGCCAGGAGGCGGGAGCCTGGTACGGCCTGTTCCACAGGATCAATGAGCTGGCCACGATCCTCTCCGCCCAGGCAGAGCATGAGAGACAGACGCGGCTGTTTTTGCAGGACATGATCTCGGATGTGTCCCATCAGCTGAAGACGCCGCTGGCAGCCCTTCGGATGTACCATGAGATCATGGCGGAGGACAGCGCGGACAGGGAGACGATCCGGGCATTTGGCCACAAGTCCCTGCGGGAGATACGCCGGGTGGAGGACGTGGTCTACACGCTGCTGAAGATAGCCAGGCTGGACGCGGGCTCCGTCAGGCTGGAAAAAGCGGAGGAAAACCTTGAAATGCTCCTCCGGGACGTGACGGAGCGCTTCGAGACCCTGGCCGCCCGGGAATCCAAGGAGATCCTCCTGCGGGGGAGGGGCGACATCACTCTGTACTGCGATGCCCTCTGGCTGTCGGAGGCCCTGGGGAATCTGGTGAAGAACGCCCTGGAGCACACCGGAAGGGGCGGAAAGATATTGATCGGCTGGGAGAGGACGGCCCTGCTGACGAACATCGTGGTGGAGGACAATGGGAAAGGCATCCACCCGGAGGACATCCACAATATCTTCAAACGCTTCTACCGCAGCCGCTTTTCCCAGGACACCCAGGGCATCGGACTGGGCCTGCCCCTGGCCAAGGCGATCGTGGAGGCCCATCAGGGGACAATCTCCGTCACCAGCAGGGTGGGGCAGGGCAGCAGATTCGTGCTGAGCTTCTTTCATCTTACGGAGAGGTAAGTCTGATAAATCAGCCAATCTTACAGAAGGGCAAGTCTGACGAATCAGTCAATCTTTCAGAAGGGTCAATCTTACAAAACAGTAAGACGGAATTCATGTGAAAGTAAGGCCCATGGGCTATGATGGTTTCATACACGAATAAATGCCCGCCGAAGCGGGCGGATAGGAGCAGGTATGAACATTCTTGAAGTACAGGATCTATGCAAGACCTACGGGAAAGGGGAAGCCAGGGTACAGGCCCTGGACCATGTGAACTTCTCCGTGGGCAAAGGGGAATTCATCGCGATCGTAGGCGAATCCGGTTCCGGGAAGAGCACCCTCCTGAACGTGGTGGGCGCGCTGGACAACCCCACCTCCGGGAAGGTGCTGATCGACGGGCAGGAGGTCTTTTCCATGCCCGAAAAGGAGCTGACGGTATTCCGCCGCCGGAACATCGGGTTCATCTTTCAGTCCTTCCACCTGATTCCGGAGCTGAATGTGGAGCAGAACATCACCTTCCCGCTGCTGCTGGATTACCGGAAGCCGGACAGGAGGTATGTGGAGGAGCTTCTGGGCATCCTGGGCCTGAGGGAGCGCAGGAAGCACCTGCCCGGGCAGCTCTCCGGCGGCCAGCAGCAGCGGGTGGCGATCGGCAGGGCCCTGGCCGCCCGCCCCGCGATCATCATGGCGGACGAGCCTACCGGGAACCTGGATTCCGGGAACAGCCGGGAGGTGATCGCCCTCTTGAAGTCCATGTCGGCCAAATACAGCCAGACCATCCTGATGATCACCCACAATGAAAGCCACGCGGACGCCACGGACAGGGTGCTGCGCATGACAGACGGCAGGCTGAAGGATTTGGGGGTGGCGAGATGAAGAGCTATCTGGGCCTGATACCCCAATATGAAAGAATCCACCGCAGGAACAACCGGATCTCCGTGCTGTGCATCACCCTTTCGGTATGCCTGGTCATGGCGATCTTCAGCATGGCGGACATGGCCATGCGCTCCCAGAAGAACTATTTCATCAAGACCAACGGCGAATACCACGTCGCCCTCCGCGACGTGGGGCAGGAGACGGCGGAAGCAGTGTCGGCCAGAATAGACGTGGCCCTGTCGGGATGGGTCTACCAGGGCAGCGCGGGGAGCCTGAATGACATGCCTGTCAGTTTCGTGGGAGCGGCGGAGGGCACCATGGAGGCACTGACGGAGATGGACATGACGGAGGGCATATACCCGGTGCTGCCGGACGAGGCCCTGCTGAATGAGAGCGCCATGGAGCGGCTTGGCCTGGCCATCGGCGACGATGTCACCGTGACGGTTCCGGGAGGCGGGCAGAAGCGGTACCGCATCACCGGCGTCCTGGGGGACATGGGCTCCATGCTGAAGGCGGATATCTGCGGGATGGCCCTGAGCGAGGAGGGATTCCTGGCTATCGGGGACGAGGAAGCGGCGGAGGGCACCACCTACCGCATCCGGTTCAGGGACGGTGCGCGCATCCAGAGGGCCATAGAGGAGATAAAGGAGCAGTACGGCCTTTCGGACAGCCAGATTTCCGAAAATACCGCCCTGCTGGGCCTGATGGGACAGAGCGAGAGCAATATCATGCAGGCCCTGTACCTGATTGCCGCCATCCTAGTCCTCCTGGTCCTGATCGCGGGGACGGTGATGATCTCCGCAAGCTTCCACACCAACGTATTGGAGCGGATACAGTTCTACGGACTGCTGCGCTGCCTTGGGGCCTCCAGGGGGCAGGTGAGGCATTTCGTGATCCTCCAGGGACTCAGGCAGAGTGCCAGGGGCGTCCCCATGGGCCTGCTGGCGGGACAGATCGCCACATGGGCCGCCTGCCTGCTGCTGAAATCCGTCAGCGGGGACAGGTTTTCGGAGGTGCCGCTGTTTGAAGTCAGCATCGTGGGCATAATGGCGGGAATCCTGGTGGGCTTCCTGATCGTCCTCCTGGCATCCCTTTCCCCCGCGAAAAAGGCCGCAAAGGTCTCGCCTGTCACGGCCATTAACGGCAGCTCCCAGCTTGCGCAGAACAGGCATGCCGCCAATACGAGGCTGTTTCGGGTGGAGACGGGCATGGGCGTGTTCCACGCCCTGTCGGGGAAGAAGAACCTGTTCCTGATGACCTGCTCCTTCGCCATCAGCATCATGCTATTCCTGGCGTTCCAGGTGATGGTGGTGTTCCTGGATCAGGGCATGCCGGCGCTGGCCCCCTGGGCGGGAGACCTGTCCGCCGCGTCTGCCGGGGGGATGGATCCTTTCGTCATAGAAGAGATAGAGGCCATAGAGGGCGTGGAAAGGGCCTTCGGAAGGATGGAATACGGCGGATTGTCCGTTTCCTCTGAGGCGGAGAGCGGTACGGCCGCGCTGGTCTCCTATGAGGAGAAGCAGTTCGGATGGGCCAGGGAGGAGCTGAACCGGGGGGATATGGATGCGGTCTGTGGGGGAACCACGGATATCCTGGTATCCTACCGGGACGGGATGCTCTGGCAGGTGGGGGATGTGGTGACGCTCCATGCGCCTCTGGGGGAGAGGCAGGTGAGGATCGCGGGGATCCTGTCTTCCACCAACGCGTCATGTCCGGCGGGAAGCCTGGGCTATATCATATGCTCCGAGGAGCTGTTCACGGAAAGCGTGGGCACCGTGGGCTATGCCGCCATTGACATACAGCTTGGAGGAGGCGGGAGGCCTTTGGAAGACGGGAAGGCCGCGGACAGCGATGGAACGGTTTCTGCCATACGCAGCCTCCTTCCGGCGGACTGCACCCTGGCGGACAAAAGGCTGTCCAACGAGGAGTCCCAGAGCTCCTACTATACGGGCGCGGTATTCATATATGGTTTCCTGATCATCATCGCGCTGATAACCGTATTCAATATCTTCAACAGCATGAACGCCAGCGTGGCCGCAAGGACAAGGCAGTACGGCGTGATGCGCTCCATCGGCATGGGCACCGGGCAGCTCTATCGCATGATCGCCGCCGAAGCGGCTACTTATGCGGTGCTGGGGTGTATAGCCGGGTGCGTCCTGGGACTGCCCCTGAACAAGATGATGTTCCAGTTCCTGATCGCCGACAAATGGGGAATCAGCTGGCAGCTTCCGGCCCCGTCGCTGGCGCTGATCGTCATCCTCTGCTTCGGCTCCGCGGCGCTGGCCATCCGGCGGCCGTTCAGGAAAATCAGGAGGCTGTCCATTGTGGATACGATAAAGCTGCAGCAATAGCGGACGCGGTACACCTTTCCTGACCTTAGCATATAATAGAGCAAAACCACATAGGATTATAGGTTACCATTATGTATGCTGCTCTGTTCATCTTACTTTTGCTTGCTCTTCTGAGCATGCTGTTCTGCCACTTCCGCAGGAGGAAGATTATCTGCAGAATCCGGGACATGGAGAAGTGCGAGAAATGCTCCCTGCTGGAGGAGCTTGCGCAGCCCTTCGGCTATGCGTACCACTGCTGCTGCGGATTCTTCTCCTCCACCCTGGACGCCTGGCAGAAGAGCGCCGGTTATGCCTGGGTCTACGACTACATGGCCCCCCGTTTCCAGATGGTGTTCGACTCCCTTCCGGTGTACTTCAACTACCGGGGACGGACATGGCTGATTGAATTCTGGAAGGGCCAGTACGGCATCAACGCCGGCGCCGAGATCGGCATCTACCATGCCGACAGGCTGCTTTCCGAGACGGAATACCGGACGGCGCACTTCCAGGCGGCCAGCGAGGCCGAGCTGCTGAACTGTACCATGCAGCTGTTCCTGGAGAACGGCGCCTGCGTGAAAATCTCCGAACGGCACTGGTGGCTCACGGCCTTCTTGCCGGGCGTGTTCGCCCGCCCTTCCAGCCTGTGCCTGAAGGCGACGGTCTGCTTCGGCGACAGGGAGATGCTGGAGGCCTTCTACCGGGGCCTGTGCCGGGCGGGCTATGCCGCCGAGGGCATTACGGTGCAGAACCTCTGCCTGTGCTTTACCTTCCATCGGCCCGTGCAGGAGCATTACGGCTTCCTGACCCGGCTGCGCCGCAGGCTGTCCCAGTGCCTGAACCGGATGTACTGCCGCCTCTTCCTCTGGGTCACCAGGCCCTTTGCCTGCACGGAAGACCGCATCCTGTTCCTGTACTACTATATCCCCTTCTGCTTCCGGAAGCTGATGCGGCTGCGCCGTTTCCACAGGCGCTGCCACAGGAAGCACGGATGCCGCCGTCCGAAATGCTGCCGCAGGTGCAGGCCCCGCCGCAGGAAAAGGTCATGAGCGCCAAGGGGCGTCTGGACCGCGCCTTCTCCCAGGCGCTGGTCCTGCCCTTCCACCGATGCTCCCGGTACGTGCTCATCAGCGACTGCCACAGGGGCGTGGGCACCTCCTCGGACAATTTCCTGAAGAACCAGCATCTGTACTATGCGGCGATGGAGCATTACTACAGGAACGGTTTTACGTATATCGAGCTGGGGGACGGGGAGGAGCTGTGGGAGAACCGTAAGCTGCGCAACATCACGGAGATCCATGAGGACGTCTACTGCATGTTCGCCCGGTTCGAGGAGAAAGGGCGGCTGCACCTGCTCTACGGCAACCACAACATCGTCCGCAGAAAGAATCCGGCCTTCCTGGAGGCCGTCATCCTCTACGCCGAGTCCGCGCCGGAGAAGTCCCTGTACCTGACCCACGGGCACCAGGCCAGCTTCCTGAACTCCACCCTCTGGCCCCTGGCCCGGTTCCTGGTGCGGTATTTCTGGAGCCCCCTGGAGAACCTGGGGTTCCTGGATCCCACCAGCGCCGCCAAGAACTACGAGGTGAAGGAAAGGTGCGAGGAGAGCCTGCGCAGCTGGGCCCAGGCCCGTCAGCACATTTTGGTCACAGGGCATACCCACCGCCCTGTGTTGCCGGATGAGCCGTCCTTCTATTATAATACAGGAAGCTGCGTCCATCCCCGCTGCATCACCTGCATCGAAATCCAGCGGGGAGAGATGACCCTGGTGAAATGGATCATGGACGCCCGGGCGGACAGCGTGCTGTACGTGGCCAGGGAAGTGATTTCCGGCCCCGTGGAGATACTGGGGCCAGGTTCCTGTTGAATTTTGCCAAAGGGTTCTATATAATAGGATTTACATCAAAGATACAGGAGGGCGACATGAATCTGGATTTATTCACGGTGGCACCGGGGGAGAAGCCCCTGGACAATCTGAAGGCGGCCTGCGGGTTCGCCGGAATCTTCAAGGAAATCGGCATCATCGGGGACTCCCTGTCCTCCGGGGAGTTCGAGTCCCAGGACGAGGAGGGCAATACCCTCTACCACGACATGTACGAGTATTCCTGGTCGGCTATCCTGGAGCGGCTGACGGGGACGGTGTACCGCAATTACTCCAGGGGCGGCATGACCGCTAAGGAGTACCTGGAGAGCTGGGCGGACCAGAACGGCTTCTGGCAGTGGAACCAGGCCTATATCATCGCCCTGGGGAACAACGACATATTCGGCGCGAACCAGCCCGCGGGCAGCGTGGCGGACATTCACCCGGAGGATCCGGCGGCCAACCCGGATACCTTCCTCGGCGACATGGGACGGATCGTGTCCAGGCTCAAAGCCATGGAAAAGGATGCCCGGATCTTCCTGGTCTCCATGCAGAGGCGGGGGGAGGAGCAGGCGGATGCGACCATCTGCGCCATCGCCGACGAGATGAAAAAGATGTGCGGGCTGTTCTCCTATACCTACCTGATTGACATGGCCCATGACGGGCCGGCATATGACGAGGAGATGCGGAAGAGCTTCGCCATGGGCGGCCACCCCAATGCCATGGGGTACTACGTCTATGCCATGATGATAGGAAACTATATGGACTATATCATCCGTGAGAACCCAAAAGACTTCTTCGAGGTGCCGTTTATCGGGAAGGGATATAAGAACAGGGACATCGAGAGATGCGGAACAGAAGGAGGTAAGGAGACATGACAGAGAAAGAGAGGCAGGAGCGTATCGCGAAGGGGTATCTCTGGGAGGACACCCAGGAGTACATCGCCCAGCAGGCCCGGGTGAAGGATCTGATGTATGAATTCAATACATCCAGGCCCAGCGAGATTGAGAAGAGGAATGGGCTGGTGAGACAGATGTTCGGGAGCGTGGGGGAGGATGTCTGGGTGAACCAGCCGCTGACCCTGGCGGTGGGCTCCACAGTCACCATAGGGGAGGGGACCTATATCAACTCCGGGCTGATTCTGGTGGACGATTACAAGATAACCATAGGGAAGGGCGTCCTGATCGGAACCAGCGTCACCCTCTGCACCACCGGCCATCCGATCGACCCGGAGAGGCGGGCGGAAGGCACTATGTATTCCTTCCCCATCACCATCGGAGATGGGGCCTGGATAGGAGCCGGGGCGATTGTCCTTCCGGGAGTCACCATCGGTAGGTACGCGGTGATTGGGGCCGGGAGCATCGTGAACAAGGACATTCCGGACTATACGGTGGCGGTGGGGAATCCCTGCAGGCCTATCCGGAAGATTGATGAGCGGGACAAGGAGTATTACTGGAAGGACAGGAGATTTGACGGACAGATGTAATGAACCGTTTTGAAGGACGATGTAAGGAAAAGACGTAAGGAAACGGCTGGCACGCGTGACGCGCCAGCCGTTTCCTGTCAGCGATTCATCCGGCATGGTGACAGCCAGGGAGCCTACAGCTCCTCCGGCCCCTCGTCGGCCCAGTAGGAGTATAGCATGGCCCCCACGGGCTTTCCGCGAAGCAAAGCCTTGCGGGTGGTGTCCCGGCTGCACCACTCCTCCATGCGGGTCAGCCCGAAGCCCTCCCAGTCGGCGAAGAAGCGGTTCAGCTCCTCCTTCGGCAGCTCCTGCTTCAACAGGAAGCCCCGCATGAGCCGTACATAGCGGATGGAGAGGCGGGCCTTTTCCACCCGCCAGAGGCGTATGGCATCGTCCTTCACCGCATCCCTGGCCTGGGCCAGCAGGGCGTCATAGAGATCCAGATAAGACTCGTCCAGGAACCTGTGAAGAGGCTTGTCGTTGAAGCCTACATGGTCGTCTTCCTTCCCGGCGGTATCGCAGAGGAGATTGATGTACTGCCGGATATATTTCCCGCCCTCCCCGTAATAGTAATCCGTGAACTCCTGAATATGGCGGTCTACGTCCGTATCCGCGTCCCACAGCAGCTTGGAGATGACATAGGCCCGCAGCTCGTTCAGGTCGGTAGAGCCCCGCATCGCGCCGCAGGCCTGCTCGAAGACGCCCTTTGCGCCGTTCTCCCGAAACAGCCGCATGTTGGGCTGCAGGGAGCGCCAGTTGGGATGGGGCGTGGGATAGTAGTTGAAGCAGGTGGTGTAGTCCCAGATATAGAGCTGCGCGCCTGTCCTGTGCCAGTCCCGGATGTCCTTTACGAATGCCATGTTGCGCTCCCTGGAGCACTCGTCGAAGGCGTGGGCGAAGCAGCACTCGATGGAGCACAGGCGCACGCACACATTGTGCCGGGGCCTTACCTTGGGGGCGCTCCTGGTGTACTGGTAGGCCAGGGTGTCGAAGGTCACCCTGGGGAATTCCGGCTCCAGCTCCTCGGCGATGGCGTTCACGAAGCGGATCAGCGTTCCGGAGGACGCGCCCTCCTCCTCGTTGATCCGTCTGCACTCCGGACACTGGCAGTCCAGGCTCCAGTCGTTCTGGGAGATGGAGACGATCTCCGCTTCCGGGTGCTCCGTGAGGTTCCTGCGCACGGCGGCCACCGCGATGGGGATCAGCTCGGGGTTGCTTAAGCAGAGCTGGTTCTTGAAGGGCGTGAGCATGCGGACGCCCTCCTTGTCCATGGCGAAGTATTCGGGATGGGTATCGCCGTATTCCTCCGGAGAGACGATGTGCTCAAAGGAATGCACGAACCAGGAATACTGGATATGCCCGCCGCATTTCTCGCTGATGGGATGCTGCTGGCCGTTGAGGCGGGACTTGACGGCGAACTTCGCATAGACCCGGGGCTCGTAATAATTGTGCTCCCTGTATGTGAAGTCCGGGCTGTGGGCTTCGTCCAGCTCCTCCAGCACAAGCTCGTCCACAAAGGGCACTTTCTCGCAGGTGGCGGTAAAGAAACGGCAGCCCAGCCTTTCCAGGACCTCGTACACGCCGTAGATGACGCCGCGCTTGCCGCCTGCGATGCACAGATTCTCCCCAACGGTCTTCAGGAGGAAGTCGTCGTCCCTCCCGTCAAAGGATACGCCGTACCCTTCCGCGCCTCTCCCGATTGCGATGACAGGCCCGTCATAATCCGCCTCCGCGGCGTCAAAGGCCGAGGAGGTCATCCGCTCCAGATAGCTGCCGAGCTCCTGGGCTGCGTAGGTCTCCTGAGGGGTGGCGTCCGGGGCCACCCGGATGCGGATGGATACCCCATCCTGATAGATTCTGGTCTTCATAGTCGTTCCTTCCTTTCGCCGATTCGTGAATTAGAAAAGAAAATTTACATATTTAGCATACCTTGTTTTTCGGACGCATGTCAAGCAGAATTTGTCCGAAAAGGACTTGATTCACAGCCGGGAAAAGGGTAGTATATACGGTATGGCAACGGATCGTCAGGGCTTCT
>CAMTBF010000043.1 GCA_947068385.1 uncultured Lachnospiraceae bacterium | reverse complement strand
AGGGAGCGGGAATCCGGAAATCATGCCATAGAGGCTTAAGACCAGGGTGTTCTTTAAGATAGGCACTATCCTCGGGCTTTCAAAAAACGTCCTGAACCATTTCAGCCCCACCCACTCGCTTCCCGTAAAACCCCCCGTGAACGTAAAATCCCGGAAGGCGATCTGCACGCCGTACATAGGCCAGTAGCAAAAGAGAATGACATAGACCAGCGAGGGCAGCAGAAAGACGTAGAGGAGCCAATTCTTCTTTATGGACCTCCATGCTGCCGAAGCTCTTTTTTTGCGATATGCCTGTCTGGAAACCGACCGTTTCCTGCCTGCGTCCACTTTTGTATCCACCGTTTTCTCTCCTCTCTCGACCTTCCCTCCGCATATGGAGCTTGTTTCATTAAATCACAACAAATCTATCCAGTAAATAAATAATATTTGACATATTCTTCGTGCTCCTACCCGTCTCCATCTCTGCTTTCGTGCATTTGATGAATTTCTTCCTTTGTTTCATTCAAAAATTATTTATAAATCCTATTTGTAAAAATACTTGCCGAAAAAAAGGAAGCACCTCCATCCTTTATGGAAATGCTTCCTTTTCTATCCCTCGATTTTCTCTGAGCCCTTCGGAGCTACCCGTCTATATCAGTACTCCGCCACCTTCACCACCACAATATCCCCAATCCGCCGGATGAACCCCTCCTCCGGATAGGACGGCATGTCCCGCACCGTGTCGTTCCCGTAGAGCGCGCCATAGTCCCCCGAGGAGCACATGGTGAGGTTCGCCCCGCACAGGTAGGAGAATACCCCCTGCCAGGAGCGCCTGGTGCAGGAGGGCTCATTGTACCAGCCGCCGAAATGGGCGTACATATTGGAGGCCTCATACAGCCGGGATACCGCGAAGAGGCTGTTGTAGGCCAGCACCCCTACCACGCAGTATTCCAGCTCCGGATCCAGGCAGCCCTCCTGATCCAGATGGCGCAGGATCCCTTCCGCCATGGTGACCGTGGCCCTCTGCCCCTCCAGCAGCGCCTGCTGGTCTATCTGTATCTGGTAGATGCTGCCGTAGAGGGCCACCCCCAGCAGCAGGACGGTCAGCCTGCGGGCCCAGACGGAAAACGCGCTGCGGAATTCCGCCTGGGCCATGACGCACAGCAGCACAGGCATGCAGGAGGCCATGGAGACCGTCATCAGCACGCTGACCTCCGCCGATGTGACGATCAGCAGCACCATATTGCAGGCCACCGGAATCATGCCTATCAAGAACAGGCCCAGCGCCGCCTTCAGCCTGTCCTCCCGGGAGAGCCGCATAAGGCCATATACAAAAAACAGGCCAAAAAGCCCCAGAATCACATACAGGAGCGGCGTCCCCCGGAACATGTCCAGAATAAAGGCCTCTTCTCCGAAATATCTGAAGAACTCCCTGTAGGCCCTGGCGACGCTGTCCGGCAGATACCGGATCGTGTTGGACAGGGAGTACCGGTCGGCTCCCATGTAGCCGGACAGCTCCAGATGAAAGACGGCCAGATGAAGGCGCAGCGCCGCCAGATACAGGATGCCCCCCAGTACCCCCATCCCTGCCGCCCTGGCCATGTCCGTGAGGACGCTCCTCAGGCCCGCGCCCCTCTTGTACAGCGAATGCAGGAGATAGCCCAGCAGCGCCATGCAGACACAGCCCAGATAGGCCTGGTAAAGCCCCATGGAAAAGGCCAGGAGCATCCCCCCCGAGAGGATCGGCAGCGCCCCGCCCTTCACCCTGGCCAGGATCCATACCGCCAGCATCCCCAGCAGGAACGCCAGCCCATAGGAGGGCGACGTAAAGCGGTACGTCAGCGAGCTGCATATCGCCACATTGCCCAGGAACAGCATGGCCGCCAGATATCCCGCCTTCCTCCGCCCCATGTCGAACACGTCCAGCAGAAATACCAGCCCCAGGGAAAAGAGGGACAGCGTGATCAGGGACGTCAACGGATCCGTGCTGATGCCGAAGTGCAGCCTGTCCAGGTACAGCAGGAACCATCTCCCCAGGGTCAGGGACCATCTCCCCGCCTTGTAGTAGCTGTATTCCCATATGCCGTCATTGGAATTCACCAGCTGGTGGGCCATCAGCAGGCAATACAGCGCCACCGAAAAAAGGAGGCTGCACGCAAATACAGGCCGATACCTTTTCAGCCCTTTCAGCTCCCTGCCGACCTCCCTCATGAAGCTCCTCATCCTGTTCCCCATCCTTCCGTCCTCCCCTGTCGTCATCGCGCCATGGCCCTTTCAGGAATCCCTGCCGCTCAGTGAACTATTATAGCAGAAAGCCGGAGAGATTGCACTATCCGCATTGCGCAGAAAATAAAGAATATCGGATGCCCTTATCCGCAGATTCCGATAAAGGCATCCGATGCTATGACCTTCTTGAACTCTTACCTATCCCTGTGCCCGCTTCCATAGCCGGCTGCCAGCAAGCAGGATGCCCGCGGCCATGCCGCAGAGCGCTGCCAGCAATGCCGCCGTGGAGGGTTCCTGCCCTGTCTGGGGCGATACAGGGACATTTGCGGCATTTGCGGTGTCTTGAGCATTTGAGCCATTCTGGGCATTGCCTGTCCCCTGCCCGCTTCCGCCGTTTCCGCTGTTTCCGCCATTTCCGCCACCGCTGCCTGTATCCTTCTCCTCTGCAAAGAGGAAAGTGCTGAAATGGGTCACTGTAAATGTGACGGTTCCATCGCCGTTATCCTTAAACTTAACATCCTCTCCCTGTCCGTCCGCACCATAATGTACAATCGCAAGCCTCTCCCTATTCATCCAGACAGGTACTGGCATGGTAATGGTCACAGGCATCTTCAGCTCGTGCAGGGAGGTGTCCCCATTCACCAGGCTGATGTCCAGCTGCACGCTCCCGGCATATCTGTTGGCAGGCACGTCCACCCTGTCCTCGGGCCTGGGCATATCCACATGCAGCGCTACCGTGCTGTCATCTGCTCCGTTCAGCGCAGCGCCTGCCACGCTGACCCTGGAGGCATCTATCAGGTTCGCTGCCTCCCCTTCCACTATCGGCGATGCCACCGTGACGCCCTTCTGTTCCCCGTAGAGCTGCTCAAGCTGCTTCACCTGCTTCAGCACATTCAGATTTGTCTGCATGGCGACAGCGATTTCCGAGATGTCCAATCTGCTGGTCAATCCCTCCAGCGCCGCGGCCACGTCTCCTCCCTGCTGCACCTGGGAGAGGGCCTCCTCAAGGGCGCTGCCCACCGTATCCGAGACAGTCCTGGTATCATGGATTCCGGATCTGGCCCCATCGCCGTTCGCGCAAGCATCGATATCATCGCTGAGGGCCCTGATGACCACGTAATACTGTCCGGCTCCATTCGCGCCTATCTCACCGGAAAAGTCCACCTCCGTGAACTGGGAGCTATATTCGATTCTGGTGAAGATGCCCCCGGGATACTGGCCGTCCAGCTCCACCTTGTGCAGCTCCGCCCAATATCCGGCCGCATTGTCCACCATGCTCCAACGGAACACGCCGGGCCTGTCCTTGTCCCATTCTCCCGAGGCATTCCCCAGCTTCTGCTCCGGTTTGGTGTATGTCTTCTCCACCCAGTCCGACCAGTTGCTGGCCTTCTGGCTTCCATCCTCCATCTCGTACCATGCGCACACACAGAATCGTCCCGATATCAAACTGCATGCTCATATTGTATACAGGAGAATTTCCTCCCATTTGGCTTGACCTATCAATAAATATGTCTGCTCTCTGACATTATAAGTGATGCCTCCACCTTTCAGGTATACTGGCAGCAGACTTCCCGCTCTTTTTTTCCATCATCTCAAAACTGGAAATATATAAACGTCGCTGCGTCATACTCAGGCCCGTAGATTCCAAAGATCAGAACCGAGAAGATGACCACGTAGTAGACCACCCACCGGAACCACACGTTCTGCCTCGCCAGCGCCGCCTTGAAGTCCACCCCCCGCTTCTTCCCGTAGTCCACCAGCATCAGCACCGCCAGCCCCAGCAGCATGACGAAGAAGTCCTTCTCCGGCAGCGCCATGGTCTGGATGCCCAGCAGATTGTCCGGGGTGAAGAACCCGAACAGCCCGATATTGCGCATCCCATGCCCGAGCATCCCCATAGCCGCCGTAAGGCTCTCCGCCCGGAAGAAGAGCCAGGCGAAGTCCACCAGCCCGAAGGTCACAAGGCCCTGGAGCAGGCGGTGGCTCCCGCAGTCCGTCCTGACATGGAGCCGCTCCCCCAGCCTCTGCCGCAGGGCTTTGGTCATGTCCCCCGCCACCTGGTACAGGCCGTTGAGCAGCCCCCAGGCCACGAAGTTCCATCCCGCGCCATGCCAGAGCCCGCTGGCCCCAAAGGTCAGCAGGAGGTTGCGGTACTTCCTGGCCCTGCCCCGGCGGTTCCCTCCCAGGGGGATGTATACATAGTCCCGGAACCATGTGGTCAGGGAGATATGCCAGCTGCGCCAGAACCCGCTCACCGTGGTGGCGTAGTAGGGGCTCCTGAAGTTCTTCGTCAGCGCAAAGCCCATCACCCTCGCCGCCCCTATGGCGATATCGGAGTACCCCGCGAAGTCGCAGTAGATCTGGAAAGCGAACAGGACGGTGGCCAGCAGGATCTGCAGCCCCGAATAGCCGGTGTAGTCGCCGTACACCCCGTCCACCAGGATGGCGATGCGGTCCGCCACCACCAGCTTCTGGAAGAAGCCCCAGCCCATCAGCAGCAGCCCGTCCTTCACCCTTCCGAGGTCGAACCTCTGGGGCTCCCGGATCTGGTGCAGGAGGTTCCCGCTGCGCTCGATCGGCCCGGCCACAAGCTGGGGGAAAAAGGACAGGAACAGGGCATAGCGCAGGAAATTCCGCTCCGCCGCCACCTCCCCCCGCCAGACGTCCGCCAGATAGCCTATGGCCTGGAAGGTATAGAAGGAGATGCCCACCGGCAGCAGCACGTCGAAGGCGGGCAGCTCCAGGGAGATATGCCCCAGGGCAAACAGCCCCCTCACGGCCTCCGCCGCGAACCCGTAATATTTGAAGAAGAACAGGATCCCTAGATTCAGCGCCACGCATCCTGCCAGGCACCACCTCCCTGCCCTCCCCCGGCCCTTCCCGGGCCGCTGCCTTCCGGCGGAGAGGAACAGGGCGCTGGCCCAGGTGCTCACAGTGGAGGCCAGGATCAGCAGGGCGTACTCCGGGTTCCAGCTCATGTAGAAATAGTAGCTGGCCCCCAGCAGCCACAGATGCTTCGCCCGCCGGGGAACCAGGAAATACACCAGCGACACGATCGGGAAAAATATCAGAAAACTACCGGAATGAAATAACACTGCCCCTTCCCCCCATCACTCTTTTTCCTGCCCGTAGAGCGTCTCCATGACGAACTCGGTGACCTTTTCCGCGCCTTTGCCGTTGAGGTGATGATAGCCGTTGAAGGCATCCTCAAAGTCCTCCGCCTCCAGGCCGATCTCATCGTAATGGAGGTTGCAGTCCAGAAAGGGCACCTCTTCGATTCCGGCCAGGGCGGCGATCTGTTCCGTGCAGCTGGCGTAATTGATGGATCGGATATACACATCGTACATGGGAGCCATCACCACGTACAGCGGGATCCCCTCCCTGCGGCAGAGCCCGGCCAGCTTGCTGAAATGGAGCTGGTTGGTCTCCGATACGGCCCACCCGGTGGGGTCATACGCCGCTTCCCGGTACTTCTCGGCCGTCTCCCGGGACATGGAGGTCCGGCTGGGGCGGAAGGAGGAATACTCCCGCACCCCTCTGGTGAAGAACTCCAGGTTCGAATTGAGCACCCCCACATCCGCCCAGTTGCCGTGGCATCTGGCTATGGGGAACAGGGCGTACCCCCAGTTGCGCACCTGGTACTGCTCCATCACGGCCTCCAGCTTTGGAAGCCCCATGCGCATGCCGTCGATATTGGACTCCTTCTTCCAGTCCCGGTCAGGGGTATCGCCGTCCCTATAGTTATTGTTGCCATTCAGGGAGATGGCTTCCAGGATGACCGCTTCCGGCCGCTGGTAGCGCAGGGCCTCCTTTACATTGAAATAGGCCTGCACCGTGTTCTGGGAGTTGGTGGCCAGGATATAGCAGCTCTTCCCCGTCATCCGGGAGACAATCTCCGGGTCGAAGGTGGAATAGGCATGGCTGCTGCCCACCACCAGGATCTGGGCCTCCCCCTCCTCCAATGCGTAGAATCGCTGCCATGTGCGTATGATGTCGTTTGGCGGATACAGCAATACCGTGGTCAGCCGCAGTCCTGCCAGCAGGAGCAGCACGAACAGCAGCCCTTTCAGAATCGTCTTCCTCAAATGACCATCCTCCTTACCCTTGTCCGGCCGGATTCCTCCGCGCCGATTGGACATGCTATATTATAATAAGGGATTTTCCCTCATTTATGGTCTGCTGCCAGCAGACATTTTACCCCTGCCGGACATATTTTGCCCGTACCGGGCAAAAAAGAAGCCGCAGGCATCTCCTGCGGCAGCTTATCCTATTCTTCCGGCCCAAGCAGCAGCCATGGGCCGTAATATTCCTCCGGCACGGGATCCGGCATGGGGCTCGAGGCGTACTGGTTCGGCCTCGACGAATATACCTGGATGGTGAACCGGTACCTGCTGCCCGGCCCCGGGGCCAGGAACTGTGCGGCGACGGGGATTCCGCCGTACCCATGCTCCACGACGACGCTTTTTTTCCAGGTATTGTTGGTCACATATTCCCCGTCCTGGTCATAAAAGTTCACGCAGAAGACATCGTTATCTTCATAGTCGTCTATGTTGTCCCATGTAGCGTAATACCGCCTTCTGTCATCGATCTCGTACATCCGCCAGGCAAGCCCTGTGGGAGCCTCCAGCGGCGGGGCCGATTCTCCGGTATACTCGAACACGTCCGACACCACGAAAGGGCTGTCCGCGTACCGGATGCCATCCCCGGCAGCCGACACCGTGAAATAATAGAACCCGTTCTCCCGCAGCTTAGGCACGACGTTCCAGGCTATGGCTTCCCTTTCCCTGTAGGTGCCGCCGACCCTCACCATCTCCTCCTCGTACCAGCCCTCCTCGTCCGCATCCGGCGCGTCCGCCGTATCCCTCCTGTACAGCCGCAGACGGAACCGCACCTCGTCCGCCTCGCCGGATTCCGGCACATTGTCCCAGGCCACGGCGCCCGTCTCCCCCTCCCAGTGGGCATTCCCCGGCACGGGCAGGACGGCGAGCTCAGCACCACCGTCCGCATTTCCGCCCGCGCCCGCATCCCGCAGGGCGGGCAGACTCACCGCTGCCAGCCCCAGGAGGAGCGCCGCCAGCGCTGCCGCCGCCCACAGGCTCCTGCGCCGGGCCGGGAAAAGGGCCTGCCGCACCTGCTTCACCGACTGGTAGCGCTTGTCCGGATCCAGGTTCCTGCACTTGCGGATGACCTTTTGGTAGCGGGGCCTGCGGATGCCGTCCCCCAGGAACTGCTCCAGGGTCACCCCCAGGGCATAGATGTCCGCCCGCTCGTCGGTCTGGGCGAAGCCGTACTGCTCCGGCGGCGCGAAGCCCCTGGTGCCCAGCAGCCTGGTGTCCTGCTCCGCCCCTTCCCGGGGCATGCGGGCGGCATCGAAGTCGATGAGGCACACATGGCCCCCTGACCTCAGCAGGATGTTGGAGGGCTTGATGTCCCGGTGGATGATTCCCTTTCCGTGGAGGAACTCCAGCACGGCGCACAGCTCCCTGACCACCTGCCTGAACTGCTTCTCCGTGAGCTGCGCCGTGCCCAAGGTCTGCCCCTTTACATATTCTTCGATTACGGTTGTGTGGTCATCCGAGACCGTCACCTGATACAGCTTTGGCAGGCCGGGATGGTTGCAGTCCCGGAGCAGCTTGTAGACCTCATGCCGCCCGTTCAGCCGCTTCCGCACATAGACCTGCCCGCCCTTCGCTCCCCGCACCAGATGCACCGTGCTCTTTTCGCTCTGCTTGAGCAGCTCCATCTCCTCGTATTCCATACTTTCCAAGCTTTCCATACTTTCCACATTTTCCGTATTTTCCGTATTTTCTACATTCTCCATATTCTTTTGTCCCCCTGGATCCTTCCCACATGGAAAACTCCGCGTTCCGTATTGTCGTTTCGCCGGGCCTCTGCTATAATGGCATCAGAACCCAGACCACCGCAATGTCAACATCATACCATACAGACCGGGAGAAGCGCAATATGGAAACTAAGACCACCGATGAACTGAGACATGAGATCAGGGCCGCCACGGACATCCAGGACTATCTGAGGAGCAATCGGGAGAACCTGCTGCTGCACAGCCTTCCCGAGCACCTGGAGGCCCTGCTGGCCCGCAAGGGCGTCAGCAAGGCCCAGGTGGTGCGGGGCTCCCTGCTGAGCCGGGCCTATGTGTACCAGATCTTTTCCGGTGAGAAGACGCCCTCCCGGGACAAGCTGATCGCCCTGGCCTTCGGCCTGGGCCTTTCCGAGGAGGAGGCCCAGGCGCTGCTGAAGGTGTCGAAGAACCGGGAGCTGTATGCAAGGGACCAGCGCGATGCCGTCATCCTGTTCGCGCTGCAGCGGGGCCATACCATCCTGGAGACCAATGAGCTGCTGTTCGACCACGGCTTCGGGGCGCTGGGAGTGCCGGAGGAGTTAAACTGATGAGAGAGAGAATCTATGTCTGCCATACCTATTACCATGTATACGTCACCTTCCTGAAGGAGCTGGCCCTTCCCCGGGAGAAAAGGGGGCAGGCCACTCTGGTGCTGAGCAGGATGTCCAACGATTTCGAGGACCTGAAGAGCCGGGTGGAGTCCACGGGGCTTTTCGAGCAGGTGATCGAATTCGATGAAAAGCGGGAGGATTTCTTCCCGGAGCTGGTGAAGCTGCGCAGCGCGGGGCATGGCTTCATCGGGCATATGTGGAGCCGGATCCGCTTTACCAGGCTCTACGCCAAGCTGGAGGAGCCCTATGTGCCGGTGGACTTCCGCTCCTACGGGGATGTCTACGTGTACTGCGATTCCGACCCCATCGGCTATTACCTGAACCAGAAGAGGATCCCCTACCACGCCCTGGAGGACGGGCTGAACTGCCTGAAGAACTTCGATGCCGCCCGCTATGACAACAGGGGGCACTTCGGGCTGAAGGCCTTCCTGTCCAGGAGGCTGAACCTGATCTTCGTGCAGAACGGCTACGGGAAATACTGCATCGACATGGAGGTGAACGACATCTCCGCCATCCGCTATCCCTGCCCCCGGTATGTCCAGCAGCCCAGGCAGGCCCTGGTGGACAGGCTGACGCCGGAAGACAAGGCGCTGATACTGCAGGCCTTCATCCGGGACATGGACGCCCTGCAGGCCCAGATCGACGCCGGAAACGGCCTGAACGACAAGATCCTGATCCTCACGGACCCCCTGTGCACCCTGGACGTGCGGGAGCGGATCTTCCGGGACATCGTCCGCATGTATGAAAAAGAGGGCACGGTCTTCCTGAAGCCCCATCCCAGGGACGTTCTGGATTACCGTACCCTATTTGCCGCATATCCCCAGTTCGATGCCACGGTGCCCATGGAGATGCTGAACTTCTTCCCCGGGCTGCGGTTCAAGAAGGTGGTGGGCGTGCTGACGGAAGTCAAGGGGATCCGGTTCGCGGACGAGACCGTCCGGTTAGGCCCGGATTTCCTGGACGCCTATGAGGACCCCCTGATCCACCGGCAGAACGAGCAGATCTGAATCTGCCCCCTCATCACTCCTCCATGAGCCCTTTCAGCACCTCCTTGGCCTTCTCCAGCTGGTTGTCCGGATGCTCCTCGCTTCCGTAATAGGCCTCGCCGTCGAATTCGCAGAGGACATCCGGCTCGATGCCCAGGCCGTGGATATTGTTGCCGTTTGGCGTATAGTAGGCGCTGATCGTGACCTTCACCGCAGAGCCGTCCCGGAAGGGGATGATCTGCTGCACGATGCCCTTGCCGAAGGTGGTGGTGCCCACCAAAGTCCCCAGCTTGTAGTCCTTGATGGCTCCGGCCATGATCTCCGCCGCGCTGGCGGAGTTCATGTCTATCAGCACCACCAGAGGCACCTCCAGCTCCTTGTCTCCCTCGCAGGTGTATTCGGCCCGCTTCCCGTTCTTGTCCTCCGTGTATACGATCATGCCCTCCGGCAGGATCATCCGGGCCATGTCCACCACGGCGCTCAGGCTCCCGCCGGGATTTCCCCGGAGATCCAGGATCAGCCCCTTCATATCGGATTTCCGCACAGAGGCAAGCGCATCCTCGAATTGCTTGACGGACACGTCGTCAAACTCCGTCAGCTGGATGTAGGCCATGCCGTCCTCCAGCATCGCATGCTCCACCGTAGGCGTCTCCACCTTCCTGCGGGTGACGACGACCTCCAGGTAATCGGCCTCCCCCTCCCTGACGATGGTCAGGGTCACAGAGGTATTCTCCGGCCCCTTGATCAGGGCCACCGCCTCCGTCAGGCTCAGGCCGTAGGTGGATTCCCCGTCCACCTCGTAGATCAGGTCGTTGGCGCGCAGGTCCACCTCCTCCGCCGGCGCTCCCGCGATGACGCCGCTGATCTTGGGCAGGCCCGTGGCGGTATCCTGGCTGACGTAAGCGCCGATGCCGTAATAGACGCCCTCCGTCTGCTCCATCAGCTCATTCAGCTCCTCCGCGGTATAGTATTCGGAGTAGGGATCCCCCAGGGCCTGGAGCATCCCTTTATAGATGCCGTCCTGGAGCTCCTCGTCCGTCACGTCATGGAGGTAGAAATAATTGTCGATGGTGTTCTCCAGGGTCTGCATCTTGTTCAGCACAGAGGCATCGATGGCGGAATCCTCCAGGAACGAGACCTCTTCTCCCGCCTTCATTTCCTGGCCGGACTCCACCACCTTCTGGACATAGAGGCCCAGATAGCAGATGGCAAGCACCAGCAGGGCTCCTGAGATGCCCGTGACCAGGCCGATCAGGAACAGGCCCTTCCCGCTGCCCCGCTCTCCCCGCGGCGGCCTGCCGGGCCTGCCGGATCCCTGCATCCCGACATAGCTCACCGGCCGGGGAGCCTCCCCTGCGCCGGTACCGGAAAGATTATCAAAATACGATTGATTCTCGTCCATCTTCTTAACCTCCTAATAAAATCGCTGCGCAATGGCACGAAAGAGCAAAGTCGCCACGCGACGGCGCAGATCGCCGTAAACGGCAATTGAGCAGAACTCCCGATATCACAGGCTCAGATATCCCCATGGCGACACATAGGAGCCGTTGAGCCTGACGCTGAAGTGGAGATGGCTGCCCGTGGAGCGGCCCGTGCTGCCCACCGCCGCTATGGTGTCGCCCCGGGCCACCACGTCCCCCTTGCTCACATACAGGGCGGAGGCATGCATGTATATGGTGGCCAGCCCGTCCCCGTGGTCTATCATCACATAATTCCCCATGGTGGCATTGTAGGCTGCGGCCACCACCTTCCCGTCATAGGCTGCAAAGATGGCAGTCCCCGTAGCCGCCGCGAAGTCCACCCCGTTGTGGAACTGCTGCACCCCCAAAGTGGGATGCATCCGCATGCCATAGTCGTCCGATACCCTGGTATAGGACGCCAGGGGGAACTTGAACGTGCCGCCGTCATAGGTCAGCGCGGACCCGCTGCTCTCGATCAGCTGTCTGCGCTCCTCGGCCACGGCCGCCTCCAGCATCCGGATCTCCTCCTCCTGGGCCCGGATCTCCTCCTCGTACTCCCGGATGGCGTTCTCCTTGTTGCTGATATCTGTCTCATAGCTTATGATATCACGATTCTTCTGTTCTATCAACTCCTCCAGGTTCTTCTGTTCGATTTCCACGCTTTCCCTGGTCTCGTCCAGGATCTCCTTCTCCAGCTCCAGCCCTTCCTTGCACAGCGCCACATATTCCTTGGCGGCCTTGTAGTCCTCCCACATCCGCACGTCGCTGGACACTATCTTCTCCATATAGTCCATCCTGTTCAGGAATTCCCCCAGGCTCCCTGCCCCCAGCAGAAGGTCTGCCACGCTGGAATCCCCGGACTCATAGGTCAGCCTGATGTGGGCTGCCATGGCCTCCTGCTGATCCTCCTCCCGCTTCCGGGCAGCCTCCAGCTGGGCCTGGGCCTCCACGATTTCCCCCTCCTTGGCATCAATCTGTTCCAGCAGGTCGGCAATCCTGGCCTCTATCTGTTCCAGGCTGGCATCCAGCTCCTTCACGTAGTTCTTCAGGTTGTCCTTCTGGAGCTCCAGGTTCTTCTTAATCTCCTGCAGGTCGCTGAGGCCGTCCTTCAGGCCCTCCTTCTGCTCCTTTATCTGGGAAATCTCTTCCTCCTTCTCCCGGATGCTCTCCGTGGTGGGAGCGGACTTAGGAGCAGCCTGGGAAGTGGCCTGCGCCCGCAGGCCACTCCCGGCCAACCACGGCAGAGCCATGCTGCACAGCAGCAATCCGCAGAGCAGGCGGCGCGCTGCGCCGCAATTTCTTCTCTTCTTCATAAGCCTTCTTCTATACTATTATGCATCATACATGCAGATGCTTCCTCACAGTGACGATGCTCCCCAGGAACCCTATCCCTACGCCTACCAGCAGCGATACCGGCGTCAGCACACCGAACACCTCCTCCGTCGGCAGAAAGGCCAGGAATTTGGTCAGGATGGAGAATCGCTCCGCGATATAATTCAGCGTATAATTATAGATGCCGTAAATCAGCCACAGGGGCAGCGCCGCCCCCAGCAGTCCGATCAGCATCCCCTCCAGCACGAAAGGCGACCTGACGAAGAAATCCGTGGCCCCCACGTACTTCATGATGTTGATCTCCTCGGAGCGCACCGAAATGCCGATGGCCACCGTATTGCTGATCAGGAAAATCGCTACCGCCAGCAGAATCACGATGATGCCTACGGACACGTAGGCTATCAGCAGGTTGGCGCCGCTCAAGGTATCTGCCGTCAGGGCGGAATGGTTGACCTTCCTCACCTCCGGCAGGGATTCCAGCCATGTGACCAAAGCGCTCTGCATGGACACATCGCTTATGAAGATCTCATAGCTGTCATCGCCCTCCAGAGGGTTCTCCAGGAATCCCTTGGAGTAGGCCTCGTAGTTCTCTCCCCAGTTCTCCCTCCTGTAGTTTTCCCACTTCCCGGACACGCTTTTAGAAAAGTATTCTGTCTTAATTGTGACG
>CAMTBF010000042.1 GCA_947068385.1 uncultured Lachnospiraceae bacterium | reverse complement strand
CAAAAATATTAATTTTATTCTTAGAAAAAAATGTAAAAATCTCCCTTATGGGGATAAAGGAATACATGGATGCGATTCAGGCCCGCCGCGACCGTATCGTGGGGAATGACTAGGAAAGAATGCGGGACAATAAATAAGAGACGACAGACGACAGAATCCCTGCTCCAATGGGGATTCTGTTGTTGTCAAAGAGAGGGAAATGCATTAAACTTTAGGAAAGGGACAGGCAGGGGGAGGTGCAAAGGATGCCTTGGAAAAACAGGAGCAAAGTGCCGAAATATTCGTTTCTGCACCATTTTGTCACTCGTTTTGTCTTCATGATCCTGGTGCCCAGCCTGTGCGCCTGGTGGCTCTATGAGAACGTGCTGTGGACATATTACGCGGAGAATGCCTTAAAGGCCAGCCAGGCGAGCATGGAGAACTCCCGGTTCCTGCTGGATTCCTCCCTGGACGCCGCCTCCCAGGCCGTCATGGCCTTATCCGGCAACAGGGAGATCATCCAGTACATGGACGAGCGCTCCAATAAGCGCCGGATGTTCTATGGGGTATACCGTAATGTGTCCAATTTCTGCGGCAATCTCTGCCGGATGACGCCCTATATGGACAGCCTGAAGATCTACAGCGACAGCTCCCTGGTGCTGTACGCCGCGCCCTTTGCCAGAATGGAGGACTTCCCCCTGACAGGAGAGGAGCTGGAGGAGCTTGCGGGGGCCGGGCTGCGGGAGACGGTCTGGATGGTGAGAAATGTCCCGGAGGAGGAATTCCCCGCCATATGGGGCTACCAGAAGCTGTACACGGAAAACTATGGCAGGTGCATCGGCTATGTGGAGGTGCAGCTGTCTCCCCGGCTTCTGGAGGAGTATTTTGCGCTGGTGGCGAATCTGTCCGGCGATGCGAGAGCGCTGTACGCCCTGTACCAGGACGGAGAGCTTCTGTGCAAAAAGTCCGTGGGGGACGCGGAGGATGCCGCTCCCAGAGAGGCCGGGCAGGGCTACCGGAGCAGCCGCCTGGAGGGCTGGTATGAGAACTGCCTGGCGCTGCCCGAGCTGGGGCTGCATGTCTACCGGATGGGGCATCCCTCGGATCTAGTGGCGCTGCCCTCCAGCAATATGCCCAGCATCCTCATCGCCTGCATCATCCTGATGCTCCTGGGGCTGTTCGCCGGGTTCTTCGCGAAGGTGGCGGCCCTTTCCAGGCGGATTCTGGACTTCTCCTCCCACATCCAGAATTCCGCGCCCAGGCGGCTGGCTCCCTTTTCCCCACAGGAGAGGCTTAAGCGCGGGGACGGGCCGGACGAGCTGGACACCCTGATTCTTGCCTACAACGGCCTGATACAGACCAACAATTCCCTGATCTCCCAGATCGAGAAGATGGAGCTGCTCAGCCAGGAGGCCAGGTACCAGGCGCTCCAGGAGCAGATCCATCCCCATTTCATATACGGGACGCTGGAGACCATCCGCATGATGGCCCTGCAGAGCAGGGACAGGAACGAGAACCGGAAGACTGCGGACATGATCTACTCCCTGTCCGCCCTGATCCGCTACTCGATCTCCATCTCGTCCAGGCCTGTGACCCTGGGGGACGAGCTGGAGATCGCCAGGCATTATCTGGAGATTCAGAAGATTCGCTTCGATGACAGGATGGACTATAGATTCATAGTAGAAGAGGAGCTGCTGGGGCTGGAGCTGCCGTCTTTCCTCCTGCAGCCTATTTTGGAAAATGCCATTGTGTACGGCGTCTCCAAGACCCTGGAGCCCTGCGTGCTGGAGGTGGAGGCCGGGGAGGACGGGGAAGGGGACAGCGTCCTGCTGACCGTGTCCAATACCGGACTTCCCATCGAAGCTCAGCGCATGGAGGAAATCAACGGCCTGCTTTCCGGGGACATGGCCCTTAAGGAGATTGCGCAGAGGGGCATTGTTTGCAAGGACCGCCCGGGCAACGGGCTGGCGCTGTACAATATCAGGGAGAGGCTGAACATCCTCTTCGAGGGAAATGCGGATATGCATCTGGAGAGATGGGAGCGCGGGACGCGGACTGTGATCCGGATCAGGGGCGCTTGGAATCGTGGCGGCCATCAGACCGGCACCGGGGAGGGGAAGGCTGGATGAAACGAGATAGAAGAAAGGGATTGCCGATATGTTTCGAATTCTGATTGTGGACGACGAGCGGATTATCCTGAACGGAATCCGGATGATGATTCAGGAGGGCTGCGGCCTGTCCTTTCCCACGGAGGTGGTCACCGCGTCCAATGTGCCCCAGGCGGTGGAGGTGCTGGAGGCCTTTTCCCCCGATCTCCTGCTGACGGACATCAGGATGCCCGTCATGGACGGCTTCGAGCTGATCGGCCATGTGCGGGAGCGGTACCCGGCCATGGATATCGTGATACTCACCAGCCATGCGGACTTCGCCTATGCCCAGCGGGCCATCCGGTTCCAGGTGACGGATTTCATCCTGAAGCCCATCGACCAGAACGCGCTGAAGGCCACCATCGAGCAGGCCTATGGGCGCAAACGTGAGCAGGAGGAGCTGGAGCGGCGGCTGGCCAGGCGGGAGGTGCGCAGCATGATGCTCTACGACCTGTCCGACCGGGAGATGACCTGCGCCGGCGAGCTGGTGGAGGGGCTGTTTCCCCATGGCTATTTTACGGTGATCGTGCTGGAGGTGCCCAGGATGGAAGGGGAGGGAAAGGGGCTGGCCCGGATCCTGGCGGGCATCCTTGGGGACTATTACGATGGCTGCGACTGCTTCGCCAGGCAGGAAAGGGGGCAGGTCGTCGCCATCTGCAGCCACAGCCGGTTTCTGGTGGACACGGAGGGCCTGAGCCTGAAATTCGCGGAAAAGTCCCATTGCGACAGGTTCTGGATGGGGGTCAGCATCAGCGCCACCTCCTACAAGGCCCTGCCGGGTCTGTATATCAACGCCGTACAGAAGATTTTCTATGAGAAGCATTTCGGCCGGGAGAACGACCTGGCGGAGCTGGCACTGTTCACCTATCAGGACTGCGTCCAGATTTTCACGGAAAACGAGGATACGGTTCTCCGGCAGCTGACAGAGGGGTATCTGGAGAAGATTGCCGCTGTCTTCGGGAACCTCTATGGGCCGGAGGAGATCGGGAAGAGCTTCCTGCACAATGTGCTCCTGTATCTGGAGAACAGCAGCATCCCTGTCCCGGAGGGGCTTGGGGATCCGCAGGCCCTGTGGAAAAGTGGGATAAGCCGGGCGGGGCAGGATTCCGATTCCGGGGAGCTGGCCGGGCGGCTTCTGGCCTGCCTGGAGGATGTGAAGGAGCAGATACGGAAAGCCGGGAAAGCGCCGGAGGAGGATGCCATGACAAAGCAGATGCTCTGGTATATCAGGCAGCATTTCAGGGAGGACATTTCCCTGGAGGATCTGGCGGAGTCTGTGGGGCTGCATCCTGCCTATGTGTGCACCCTCTTTAAGAAAAACGTGGGCAGGTCATATCTCGCCTGTCTGCACGGGGAGCGGCTGCAGGCGGCCAAGAAGCTGCTCGTGGAGACGGACTTCACGGTGGAGCAGATTGCCGCTCAGGTGGGATACAACAGCGCCTCCCAGCTGGCCAGGGTATTCCGGAAATATGAGAACAGCTCGCCGTCCGCGTTCCGGCACGGGAAGTGACGGGATTGCTTGTCTGCAGCTTGTAATCTGCATAAAATTTAATGGAAGGCCTATTGACTTCCAGCTTTACGCTTGTTAAAATGTAAAGGAAGTTTACCACTGACCGATATGTGGTATATAAGTGGTCGGGTTGAAAGCTTGGTCCTTCGCCGCAAGGTGAAGGACTTTTCCATAATCGAGGATAGACATATGAATAATTATTGCCTTATTATACTGCTGATCGTAGTAATCCCTGCGACCCTTGCGGGAATCCGTCTGTACATCCGCCACTGCGTGGAGCGCCAGATTGCCAGGTACCAGGATGACCTGACCCGCAGGCACTGCGAGGAGGTGGACAATCTGTACCGCCAGACCAGGGGCTGGCGGCATGATCTCAAAAACCACCTCCAGACCATGCAGGCCTATCTGGAGATGGGGCAGGCGGAGCAGCTTGGGAATTACCTTCGGGAGTTGACGGAAGACTACAATTCTGTAGATATCCAGGTCCGCACAGGAAACGCCATGGTGGACGCCATCCTGAACAGCAAGCTGTCCGTGGTGAAGGCCAGGGACATCCGGGTGGATGCCACCGCCGATTTGCCGCCGGACATCCCCGTCTCCGATGTGGATTTAAGCGTCATGATTGGGAACCTCCTGGACAACGCTATGGAAGCCTGTCTGAAGGTGCCCCAGGAGGAGCGGTTCCTGCGCTTCTACATGGCGAAGGTCAGGGACAACCTCTATATCTATGTGATGAACGCCGCGGACGGCGCCTACCGGAGGGGCCAGGGAAAGTACCTCACCACAAAAGGCACAGACAGCCATGGCTATGGCCTGCACAGAATCGATAAAGTGGTGAAAAAGTATAAAGGATACCTGAACAGGCAGGACGAGGGCAATGTCTTCGCCACGGAAGTGCTGTTGCCGCTGTAGCACAGATTATGACAGCGTCCGGAAATAGCATGCCGTTCATGCAAGGAAAGAGCCGTTCGTGCAGAAACGGTTCTTTTTTTCGTAGTTGCGGTATAATCAGTGACAAGGACGGACAGATTCCGTCTGGAGGATGCAATGCGGCATCCTCCGGAAATGAAGACAGGATAGGGGACATAGCAATGGGAAAGAAAGAGACCAAAGAGACAAAGCCACATCTCAAAGAGACAAAGTTATATCTCAAAGAGATAAAATTATATCTCTTCAAGAAATCGAAAGAACCAAACAGGGCCAAAAGCCCGGGAAAGACAGGGGACATGCCAAGCTACCCCCTGCTCTCCAACATCCGTTATTACTACAGGTTGCTCTACCGGGAGTTCCCCCGGGTGGCAATCTACCATGCCATTACCACATTTGGCAGGATACTGCTCCCTTTCATCGGCATCCTGATGCCGGGCATCGTGCTGAGCCAGGTGTCGGAGGGAGGGCTTTTCCAGGGGCTGGCAGTGATAGCGCTTGCGGGCGGCGCGGCGCTGATCGCGGAGTCCCTGGTCTCCCAGGCGGACTCCAAAATCTATTTCTACGAAAATACGTTCCGCAACATCCTGCTGGGCGAAGCCGTCCTGAAGCAGACGAAATGCCTCTATAAATATGTAGAGTATGGCGACCAGAAAAGGATTACCAGGCGCGCCTACCAGTCCATGCAGGGCGGGGACTGGGCGGTGAGCTACAAGATGCTGGACGACCCCAGGTGGCTTTTGGTGAACGTGGTCAGCTTCTTCCTGTATTCCTCGGTGCTGGGCACCTTAAAGCCCTGGCTGGTGGCGCTGCTCCTGGGCCTGTCTTTGGTGAATTACGGAATCCTGCGGATGAAGAACCGCTGGCAGCTCGCCCTCAGAGATGAGTTCGCCCAATCCGACCGGGAAATCCATTACCTGAACCGGGCCATGAAGGATACCGCGATGGCCAAGGACGTGCGCATCTTTGCCATGAACGACTGGCTGATGGCGTTCCGCGGGAAGCTGTTTGGACACAGGCTGAAGCTGGAGAAGAGGAACCAGCGCAGGATGTTCGCCACGGATCTCCTACAGCTATTGCTGAGCCTGTGCAGGAACGGCTTCGCCTACGCATACCTGATTTACGCCTGCCTCCAGGGGGACATCTCCGCCGCGGAGTTCCTGGTGTACTTTGGGGCGATTACAGGTTTTTCCGGCTTCGTCACGAACATCGTGGACACCTATTCCGGACTGAAGCTGGCCAACGCGGACGCCTCCTGCATGCGGTTCCATATGGAGCTTCCGGAGATTGGCGAGGAGGGCGAAGTGCCAGAGGCGCTGTATCAGACCCCTGCGGAAATCGAGTTCCGGGACGTGAGCTTTTCCTATGGGGAAAAAATGGAAGAGGAGCCTTCCGCGGAAGAGGGCCGTTCCGGTGGAGAAGAGTCCTCCACGGAAGAAAAGCGCCCCAAGGTGTACGAGCATTTCAACCTGGTGATACGGCCCGGGGAGAAGGTGGCGCTATTGGGCATCAACGGCGCGGGCAAGACCACGCTGGTAAAGCTGCTCTGCGGCCTGTACGAGCCGGACGAGGGCCAGATACTGATTAATGGCGTGGACATCGCGGGGGTACCCAAGCGGGCGCTGTACGATCTGTTCTCCGTGGTATTCCAGGAAGCCACCATCTTCCCCTACCCGGTGGGCTGCAACCTCTCCCTCCGAAAGCCCGGGGAGACGGATGAGGAGCGGGCCTGGGCAGCCTTGCGGGAAGCAGGGCTGGAGGAGACCTTCAGGGAGAGGGGCATCGGAATGGATTCCTTTATGACAAAAGCGTCTTTCAAGGACGGCGTGGAGCTGTCCGGAGGCCAGGCCCAGCGCTTCTTCCTGGCCAGGGCATTGTATAAGGACGGGAATATATTGATTCTGGACGAGCCTACCTCGGCGCTAGACCCTATCGCGGAGAGCGAGATTTATGAGGAGTACGTGAAAATCAGCAGAGGGCGGACTTCCCTGTTCATCTCCCACAGGCTGGCCAGCACCAAATTCTCGGACAGAATCCTCTTCCTGGAGGACGGGCGGATAAAGGAGGAGGGCACCCACGAGGAGCTGATGGCGCTGGGAGGAAGCTACGCCCACATGTTCGAGATACAGTCCAGGTATTATACCGCGTCGGGAGAAGAGCAGAATGCTGCGGCACAGATGTCCATATAGAAGGAGGGCCAAAAGACATGCCGGATGATTTGACAAGCAAAATTCCATGGAAAGACAATATCAAGTACATAAAAAACATGTTAGGATATATTCAAAAAACCGATAATACCTATTTCCTCCTGGCTACGCTCCGGCTGGTGCTGGATGCGGTGGAGGCGGCGCTTGTGTTGGTGTTCTCCGCCGATATCCTGGAGCTGCTCTACGAGGGCGCGCCCATGGAGGCGCTGGGGAAGCCGGTGCTCCTGCTCCTGATTTCCTCGTTCCTGCTCTCCGCAGCCTCCAGCTTCCTGAAGAATGAGTTCGTGGAGCCGAAGCAGTCCCTTATCTGGCTGACCTACGACAGCGACTTCGCCGCAAAGTTCCAGCAGATGGACTATTCCCTGCTTGAGAGCCCCTATGTCAAGAAGCTGAACGACCGCATCTGGAAGGACAATAGCTGGGGAGCCGGAATTGGCAGCGCCTTCTGGAATTTCGAGTTCATCGTGTCTGGGATATGTCAGCTCATCTGCTCCCTGATGGTGGCCATCCCCATCCTGAAAATCATCGCCATGTCCCGCAATCCGTGGATGTACCTGGGGCTTGGGGGATTGGTGGCGGTGCTGTGGTTCCTCACCAAGGCGGTGACGAAAGCCAACGCGGCCTATGAGGAACGGCTCTTGAAAGATCCGGAGGAGCTGTACCCGGAGGAGCTTTATCGGAAATATTATTCCTTTTGCTGGCACTGGACGCGCCGGTGCTTAAGCGGGGACTACCATTTCATCAAGGACATCCATCTCTATGACGGATACGATCTGATGGAGCATTATACGGTGGGAAACATGCGGGAGGGCGAGAAGGTCATCCCCTGGACATCCGTCATGGGGAAGCTGTCTGGTCGGCTGGGCTTCCTGCAGGGAGCCTCCGGGAGCCTGATGACGCTGGCAGGCTACCTGATTTCTGCCGTGTATGCCATGCTGGGGGCGTTCCCGGTGGGGAATGTCATCAAGTTCGCGGGCTCCATCACGAACATTCTAAACGGCATCCAGAGCATGGGCTATCGGTTGAACAACCTGTCCCTCACCGCCAGGAGAGTGGCCAGCACTTTGGAGATGCTGAACGTCAGCGATGAGATGTACAAGGGGAAGCTCCCGGTGGAGAAACGGCTGGACAATCAGTATGAGATAGAATTCCGTCATGTATCCTTCCGGTATCCGGGCTCGGAGCAATATGCCCTGAAGGACTTCTCCTTGAAGCTCCGCATCGGGGAGCGCATGGCCATCGTGGGCATGAACGGCTCCGGCAAGACCACCATGATCAAGCTCCTGTGCCGCCTCTACGATCCCCAGGAGGGGGAGATTCTGTTGAACGGCGTGGACATCCGCAAGTTCCGCCAGGACGAGTATGTCCGGCTGTTCTCGGTGGTGTTCCAGGACTTCAAGCTCCTGTCCATGCCCCTGGGGGAGAATGTGGCGGCCTCGGTGGAGGTGGACGAGGGGAAGGCGAAGGAGGTGCTGCGCCAGGCCGGGCTGGGAGAGCGGCTGGAGGAGCTTTCCCAGGGGCTGGACACCTATCTGTACCAGGACATCGCGGACGGCGGCATAGAGATATCCGGCGGCGAGGCCCAGAAGATTGCCATCGCCAGGGCCCTGTACAAGGACGCGCCCTTCGTGCTGCTGGACGAGCCCACCGCAAGCTTAGATCCCCTGTCGGAGTATGAGATCTATTCCGGATTCGATGCCATGGTGGGGGACAAGACGGCCATCTACATCTCCCACAGGCTGTCCTCCTGCCGGTTCTGCGACGATATCGCTGTCTTCCATGAGGGGAGGCTGGTGCAGCGGGGGAGCCATGAGGAGCTGCTCTCGGACGAGAAGGGGAAGTATCACGAGCTGTGGCAGGCCCAGGCCCAGTATTATCAATGACATATGGTCAGCTGAACCAGAAAAATGCAGAACTCGGCCAGAAGCGCACCCGACTGGAAGAGGAGCGGCGTTCAAGGCTCATGGTATTGATCCGACAGGTCAGGAACTTCATGAGGAAGGAAGCCTCGGAGGAGGGATGCGCAGAGATGCTTGCCGTTGACATTGACATTGTGGACAGGATCTACAGAGCGCTTCAGGAGCATCCGGATTCCGGCGATGCTGAGATTCTGGACATGTTCAAGGAAAGCGAAGGCTATTTCCGGCTTGCCTGAAAATGGACAGCAATTTATACTGCCCGGAATGCCGTTCCCGTGAAGCGGGGCAGACATTCCGGGCAGCTCCCCGGTTCCAGAACCGTGCTCAGCAGATGCCCGGAATAAGCTCCGCCAGCCGCTCGGCCAGCAGCCTGTGGCTGTCCAGGCTCAGGTGCATATAGTCATAGGGATACATCCCCATGCCGGGAATGGATGCGGCTTCCAGGAAATGGCAGCCCAGCCGCACGGCCACGTCCCGGAACAGGGGGACGATGGCGATGGACTTCTCCACACAGTCCGCGCCCATCTCTCCCTGGATTTCCGTCCCCTTATACCCCTCCTCGATGGGCGGCGGCGCGATGACGAGGATGTTCGCCTTGTCCCGCCAGGCCTCCGTGGTATGGACGGCCTTTGTCACCAGCCGCTCCAGCCCCTTGGCGATGTTGGCCGGAGTGGCGGCGAAGCGCTGCTTCACGTCATTGGTGCCCAGCATGATGATGAGCAGGTCCACGGGCTCATGGGTCATCAGGCAGGGATGGATGGCGGCGAAGCCGCTGAGGCCCTCGAAAAGGGGATCCTCGAAGGAGGTGGTCCTGCCGCTTAAGCCCTCCTCCCGGACCAGATAGCCGGGGCCCAGCAGGTCTGCCAGGACGCAGGGCCAGCGCTCCTTTTCCGTGAAGCGGCCCATGTTGGCGGAATTATAGCCGTGGGTGTTGGAATCGCCAAAGCATACAATGGTTTTCGGCGTATTGTCCATATCTATACCTCCCTGCGCGCTTTGGCGCGCATACCAATCAATAGTCTACAATACAAGACAATAGAAGCCAGGCCAGCCCCTGTCAGTCCAGGGCCTGCGCGAAGCGCTTCGTGATGAGCTGCGGCCTTGTGATGATGGATCCCACCACCACGCTGAAGGCGCCCAGGTCGATGACGCGCCTGACCTTTTCCGGCGTGTCGATATTGCCCTCCGCGATGACGCGATGCTTTGCGGAGGCGATGATCTTCCGCAGGATCTCAAAGTCGTTGGATTCGATTTTGTCCCCCTTGCTCTGCTCCGTATAGCCTACAAGCGTAGTTCCTATGAAATCGAAGCCCAGCTCATCGGCGTGGAGGGCCTCCTCCACCGTAGAGCAGTCCGCCATCCACAGCTGGTCAGGATAGGTCTCCTTCAGCTGCCGGAAGAAATCGTCCAGGGTAAGCCCCCCGGGCCGCACAGAGCCGGTGGCGTCCAGGGCGATGATCTCCGGCTTTACCTCCATCAGCTCCTCCACCTCCCGCATAGTGGGTGTTATGTATATCTTGCTGTCTTCATAATCCCTCTTTACGATGCCGATGACCGGAAGGTCCACCTGGGACTGGATCTCCCGGATGTCCTCCTTCGTGTTGGCCCGGATGCCCAGAGCGCCGCCTTCCTTGGCCGCCAGCGCCATCCTGCCCATGATGAAGGAGGAGTGCAGGGGCTCGTGGGGGAGTGCCTGGCAGGACACAATCAGCTTGCCGTGCAGTTGCTCGATTCTCTTGTTTTCCATTTCAGATATGCTCCTTTCGATTTTTAATAAAAATCCTGATAAAATAACCTGATAAAGATTCTGTCAAAGATTCAGATAAGCTTTCCGCGCGCCTTCTGCCGCGCCCAGCATTCCCGCCAGATTGCCCAGCTCGGCGGGCACCACCTCCACGTTCAGGAAGGAGGGGATGAGCTGCTCCCGCAGCCGCAGCCGCACCTGGGAGATGACATATTCCTGCTCCATGACGCCGCCGCCCAGGACCACCAGGGAAGGGTTGAAGATATGGACGAGGCTGATGAGGCCATAGGTGATCTCGGCGATCCAGCGATCCACCAGCACCCGCACCTCCTCGTCCTCCAGACGGGCAAAAATCTCCCGTCCGTTGTGAAGCTCCGGAAACCGGGAGCCGACGCTCTGCACCAACGCGGTGGTGGAGGCGTACCTCTCATAGCAGCCGCTGAACATGTCCCGTCCGGGATCCCTGTCCTCGGGATGGACCACGATGCCGCCGAATTCCCCGGCGGAGAATCCGGCCCCCAGATAGACCTGGCCGCCAATGACGATGGCGCCGCCCACGCCGGTCCCGTATGTAAGGCACAGGAAATTCGCGTGTCCCCGCCCGGCACCGTAACAGGCCTCCCCGGCGGCAGCGCTGTTCACATCGTTCTGGACGCTGACGGGCACATGGAACCTGGCCTCCAGGATCTCCCGGATGTTTGTCCCGGTGTAGCCGGGGATGTTCTCGTTTGCGTATAAGATAGAACCTTTTTCCGTATCCACCTGGCCGGCGCTGCTGATGCCGATGGCCTGGAAATCATGGTATCCGCTCAAAATGTCCTGTACGGTCTCCATGACATGGGCCCCGCCCAGACGGGCCTCAGTGGGAGTCTCCCGTATCTCATGGATCTCGCCTTTCTCCCAGATGCCGGATTTGATGCAGGTGCCGCCGATGTCCGCCACCGCGATTCGGATGTCATGTGTGTCTTCTGAAATTTTTTTCATTTCACCATCTTCCTTTTAGCATGTTTAAAACAAATATACCCATATTCTTTTATATATCATGACAACAGAAATGTCAATAGTTTAGAAAGTATATTAATATAATATTGACAAAGTGACCATTTAGATGTAACATATAATAAAAATATTGGAAAAATGCATAAAATATTCGGGCCAAAAGAATCTGCCGCCCGAAAAATCGATGTGAAACATATTTTCATGCCTGGAAAACCGCGTCTGCCGCCCGGAACCAGGAGGCAGAAAGCGGAAGACATGGCGGGAATGGGGGGATAGAAAGCATGGGCAGTAGGATGACATTTCCCATGTCCAACAGGATATGGGTCTTCACCGGGGGCACCCACGGAGCGGGAGGCTTTTCGGAGAACCGGGGCTTCCGCAACATGGCGGGGCTGTTCGAGGAAGTGGTGCGCTGGGATATGCGCGGGGAGGAGCTGTCCGGAAGGGAGAATTTTGTCTTCAATACGGCCAGGGCCGGATACTGTGTGGACGACATCCTGCGGGAGTTCCAGGGAAGGGTGGCGGACTACCGTCCCTTCGCGGTGGTCTATATCTCCGGTGAGGAGGACAGGAAGCTCTCCCCCGATGCGCTCCGCAGGGGGCTTGCCGACCTGAGGCGGCAGACGGAGGCCATCGGGGCGCAGCTGATAGAGCTTCCGGCAGCAGAGGGAGAGCCAGATCCCCTGAGGGAGGCGAACTGGCTGCTGGAGACCATAGGCGGGGATCTGTCGAAGGTGTCGGCCGGGGACGAAGGGCTCCTGACCCTGGCGCCTGCCACAGAGACATTCCCGCCCAGCGGAAAACTTGTGCTGAAGGCAGAGCCCATGAAATGGCTCTTCCTGGGGGACAGCATCACCCACGGCGCGTGGCATACCTATGGCTATGACAGCGTGGCGCAGCTATGGGAGAAGTACATACGGGAGGACTGGGGGCGCAGGGACGACACGATCATCAATACCGGCGTGTCGGGAGCCACGGCGAAGGAGTTCCTGGAGAGGCTGGACGTGCGCTATGAGCCCTATGCGGGCGCGGACGTGGCGGTGATCATGTTCGGCACCAATGACTGCTGCTTCCCGGGCGTGATCGACAGGGCCCTGTTCAGGTCCCAACTGTGCGAAATCGTGGATATGGTGCGGGCCCACGGCAGCCAGCCCGTCCTGCGCGTCCCGCAGCCCCAGAGGGAGGACGCGGGGGAGCGTGCCAGGGCGATTGTGCCCTTCGTCCAGGCGGTGCGGGAGGTGGCCAGGGAGAAGGAAGTGCCGCTGGTGGATCATTTTCAGAATTTCACCGCGCTGCAGCAGAAATGCCAGGAGGCCTTCCTGGGCCGCATGAGCGACGCCGTCCATCCCAATGCCCAGGGACATTACCGGATGTTCCGGGAGATGGCATATGCACTGGACATGGTCCTGGAGGATTCCATGGTATCGCTGGACTATCCTGTTTCGGCAGAAAGCTGATAAAGCAGGACTCAATGCTTTGAGTTTTTGGGCATTGTGCATAATCCATAAAATTGACCTATCAAATTTGGTAGTAATTTACAAAAATTAAATATCTGAAAACTTTTTTCATTTTCTTTATTGAAATTTTATAAAATTCAAAGTATAATGACTTTACTATAAATCGCCGCCAATCAAAAAGTCTGTATCGGCCAGGGTCGGAACGAAGGGCAGTCATTTTGAAGCGTGGGGGATTTATAAAAAATGGGTCTTGACCAAATAACCAAAAGGAGGGAATCCAATGAAACAAGACGCTTCTAAAAAACGAAAATAGCCGTGACAAGAAACACCGAGATAATAATACACAGAAGTGTCAAACGA
>CAMTBF010000041.1 GCA_947068385.1 uncultured Lachnospiraceae bacterium | reverse complement strand
CTCTTTTTCTGGCCCAGATACAGATTCTCCGCCTCGTATTCCTCGGGAACCAACCAGGCCACTGTCATGTCCTTGCTCTCCCCCTTAGGGATGGCGTAATGGTAATAATCGGACTCGCCCACCTTGGAAGAGGATGCGGAGAAATACACTGGCATACAGGTCAGGAGACTCACCTTCCCAGTGGCCGGATCTGCATATGCCACCATGATTTCGCTCATGTGCAGGCCGTCCTCCCGCTCTACATTGACATTTTTGACGGTAAGGTTGCAGGTCAGAATCCTTGCCTCATCGATGCCGCAGAACGATGGCTCTCCCGACAGATCATAATTCTCCGTGGATTTCTCCATCAGCGCCCTGTCCAGCTGTGCCTCCTCCGGGGAATCGTTGAGCTTTGCGTCCCCCAGGGTGACCTCCAGTCCCTTTTCCAGGGTGTTGTCGTCATTGGGATAGAGAATCTCCATAGTCTCTCCCGCTTTGAGGATTTTGCTTGAGAGAAATACCGTCTCCTCTGTCCCTGTGTCCTCCGGCTCTCCCCCAGCAGCTGCCAGCTCCTTCAGGGCCTGCTCGTCCTCTGCCTTTTTCTCCTCGGCGGAGTTCCCCTCCTCTGGCGTAACGCTCCCGGCCTCCGGCTGCTCTCCTGCCCCGGACGCATCGCTTTCCGGCTGCGCCTGCCCGCTGTCCTCCATGATCTGCACCGTATCAATCACCTGCTCGCCGCTCTCCCTGCCGCAGGAGGCAAGCATCATGCAGGCCGCCAGAACTGTCATTGCCAAAACCTTCTTTTTCATAAGATAACCTCGCTTTCCCGCGCCAACCGGCGCTGTCACATCTTTCGAGATTATCCTATCGCTCCTGTGTATCCTTGTCTTTTCCTGTTTGTATCAATGTGGTATCTTTTTCTTCCGTCCCGAATCGATGGGGCTTTTCGAAGACCGCCGTGTCTTTTACGCCGATTCGTCTTTTTCCTGGAACACTCTTCTATCATAAATCATGTCATATACGGAATCATCGATGAATTTCTCCAGAAAGCCCTGATCCAGATTCACGAACTGGTAGTTCAGCTTTGCCTTGATGCAATCGAAACGCTTGAAGTACAGGGCTTCCTCCGACTCGGTGCCGTCCACGCCGATTGCGCTGTCCACCTCCTGAGCGCGCAGGTTCTCACGACACCATGCAAGCATGGTATCCCGGAGGGAATTTTCGGATTCCGCCTTTTTGGCGAAGAGCTTTGCGTTGTTCATGGATACGATGCCCGCCACGATAAAAAGGAGGAACACCGCAGCCATCACGCCGTAGAACAGATAAGGATTGCTGAAATGCAACGGGATTATGCCTAGGATGCCCAGGACGATGACTACAAGCCCTACGCTTCCCATGATCAATAATATCCATGCGGAGGAACGGTTCTCATTGGCCCGCTCCGTGCTGTCCTGATAGAGCGCGGCACTCTGAATCCCGGAAGCCCTCTTCGGCTGGCCCGCATCCGCCTCCGGCTCATGCCAAGAGGCATCTATGCCCTCCCCGGCCTGCTCCCGGGGCAGCCCGGCAGCCATTCCGGCTTCTCCCTCTTTCCCGGCATCCGTGTCCGCTTCTTCCTGCATAGCAAAGTCAGGCGCTTCCTCCCAGGCGGCATCCTCAATGGATTCCGCCTCCGCAGCCAGGCGCTCTGCCTCCCGCGCCGTAAGGCCCCCGGCCTTTCCGGCAGCCATGCCCGCGGCCTGCTGCATGGCAAGCTCCAGGCGCTTCGCCTGTTCCGCGGCGGCGCGCTCTTCCTCCAGCTTCAAAAACTGCTCCTCGTCCACCAGTCCGCTGCCACAATCGGCACAAACCGTGAACCCTTCCCTATACTCGCTTTTGCATTTCGGACACCAAGGCATATTTGTCTACCTTCTTTCCTCATCTGAATCGCCAGCCGCCCGGACACAGGGCCCCACGGCATTCGCCATACAATGGGCAGGGACGGCCGTCTCGCATCCGCCCCGTCCTTTGCATGCGGAAATCAACGTAACATGAAATATAACTTGCGTGGTTGAAATTATGTCAAAATTACTTTATTTTAGAGTTCATAATCCATGCAGGCCCTGTTGCAAGTGACGCTCCTCACATACTTTCCGGCTTCCACATGGGCCGGATGGTTCTGATATGTAGCCAGGGCCTCCACGGTCTCAAAGGTGGAAATCAGAGCGATGTCGCGGTTGCTGGATGCCAGTTGGTTGGACACCACCTGGATTTCCATTGCGCCAGGCACAAGCTCCTTAATGGGCTCCAGCAAGGACTTCATTTTCAGTCCCGCCGCCTTTTTCTCCTCATCGGACAGCTCCTCCACAAAGTTCCAGAGTACAATATGCTTTACCATCGACCGTCCCTCCTACTTGCCGCTCAAATATTCGTCTATCCCCTTTGCTGCCGCCTTGCCGGCACCCATGGCCAAAATCACGGTAGCCGCGCCTGTGACGGCGTCTCCTCCGGCATAGACCCCCTCCTTGGTGGTCTGGCCGTTGGACTCCTCGGCCACGATGCACTTCCACTTATTAATCTCCAAACCCTCCGTGGTGGAAGAGATCAGCGGATTCGGAGAAGTCCCCAGGGACATGATGATGGTATCCAGCTCCATGGTGAACTCGGAACCCGGAATCTCCACGGGGCGCCTGCGCCCGGAGGCGTCCGGCTCGCCCAGCTCCATCCGGATGCACTTCATGCCCGTGACCCAGCCCTTCTCGTCCGCAAGGATCTCTGTGGGATTGGTCAGCAGGTCGAAGATGATGCCCTCCTCCTTGGCATGGTGCACCTCCTCCACCCTGGCGGGCAGCTCCTCCTCGCTGCGGCGGTACACGATATGCACCTCCGCCCCCAGGCGCAGGGCCGTCCTGGCCGCGTCCATGGCTACGTTGCCGCCGCCCACCACGGCCACCTTCCTGCTGTGCATGATAGGTGTATTGGAATTTCCGTCAAAGGCCTTCATCAGGTTGCTCCTGGTCAGGTACTCGTTGGCGGAGAACACGCCGTTGGAGTTCTCCCCGGGGATGCCCATGAACTTGGGCAGGCCCGCGCCAGAGCCGATGAACACGGCCTCGAACCCTTCCTCCTGGATCAGCTCGTCGATGGTGACGGACTTGCCCACCACCACATTGGTCTCTATCTTCACGCCCAGAGCCTTCACGTTCTCAATCTCCTCCGCCACTACGGCTGTCTTGGGCAGACGGAACTCCGGGATGCCGTACACCAATACGCCGCCGGGCTCGTGCAGCGCCTCGAAGATCGTCACGTCATAGCCCATCTTGGCCAGGTCCCCGGCGCAGGTCAGGCCTGCGGGGCCGGAACCGATGACCGCCACGCTCTTCCCCTTCTTCTCCGCCGTCACGTCCGGCTTGACGGAGTTCTCCCTGGCCCAGTCGGCCACGAAGCGCTCCAGCTTGCCGATGGAGATGGGGTCGCCCTTGATGCCCCGGATGCATTTCCCCTCGCACTGGGTCTCCTGGGGGCATACGCGGCCGCAGACAGCCGGGAGGGCGCTGGCCTTGCTGATGACCTGGTACGCCTCCGCTATGTCCCCCTCCTTCACCTTCTGGATAAAGCCGGGGATGTCGATCGCCACAGGGCATCCCTTGACGCACTGGGCATTCTTGCAGTTGATGCACCTGGCGGCCTCCGCCTGGGCCTCCTCCTTATTATATCCCAGACATACTTCTTCAAAATTGGCGGCGCGCTCCTTCGCGTCCTGCTCCCTTACCGGGATTTTCGTCAAAACGTCCATTTATTCTCATTCCTCCATATTTTTATACTCTGCGTCCTTACCTTCCATGCTCCTGCATGTCGGAAGCGTACAAAATCCTGCATCTCCTTTAGGTGTCCCGCTTTCTGGCCGACAGCCGAAACCGCACCGGGCCGTCCGCGCATCCAAACTCTATCTCGTAATCCTTATCTGAGCCTCTGGCTTTAAAGCTTCCGCCGCACCGGATGATTTCACACAATGTATACAAGACGGGCATTGTCTTGGGGCAGAACCCGGAGGGTGTCCCATATCCGCAGCGAAAGCGGTCATTTCTCTCAAACCCCAGTCTGCACTGTTCAGCCCCGCCTTCCGTCACCGTCACGGTAAACTCCCAGTCCTCCTCAATCCATTTCTTCATCTATTCTCCTGAATCGAAACCATGTTTCCCAACCCGCTCTTTTCGCTTTTAGCAGTTCCCGCAGCCGCCGTGGTGGGTGTCCCCCTCCTGGAGCCTGAGCATGGCCCTGCCCTCCTCTGTCCTGTAGAGGGTCTGGCGTCTCATGGCCTCATCGAAATTCACCCCATGTCCATCGAACTCCGGCCCGTCCACGCAGGCGAACTTCACTTTTCCGTCCACAGTCACCCGGCAGGCCCCGCACATGCCCGTGCCGTCCACCATGATGGGGTTCAGGCTGACCACGGTAGGGATGTTCAGCTCTTTCGTCAGCAGGCACACGAACTTCATCATGATCATGGGGCCGATGGCGATGCACACATCGTACTCCTTCCCCTCCGCCACCAGATCCTTGATGGTCTGGGTCACCATGCCGCTGCGGCCATAGGAGCCGTCGTCCGTGGTTATGTACAGGTTCCCCGCCACGGCCTCCATCTCCTTCTCCAGGATCAGCAGGTCCTTGGTCTTGCTGCCCACGATTACGTCCGCGGCCACGCCCCGCTCATGGAGCCATTTCACCTGGGGGTATACCGGCGCGGCGCCCACGCCTCCGGCCACGAAGAGGATCCTTTTCTTCCTCAGCTCCTCAGGCGTCTCTTTGACCAGCTCGGAGGGGCATCCCAGCGGGCCTACGAAATCATGGAAGGAATCGCCCTCCTCCAGCCTGACCATCCGATGGGTCTCTGCGCCCACGCACTGGAACACGATTGTGACGGTCCCCTTCTCCCTGTCATAGTCGCAGATGGTCAGGGGAATCCTCTCCCCCTCCGCGTCCATCCGCACGATGACGAACTGTCCGGGCTGGCATGACTTGGCCACCCGCTTCGCCTCCACATCCATGAGATAAATGTTCGTGGTAAGCTCCTGTTTCTTTAAAATCTTGTACATAATCCACCTCTCCGTCCCTTTCACCGGGACCTTTCTATTGTTCACTTATTTCCAATCCGACCAGATCCAGCCGTCCCCAGTCGTCCCTCTGGAGCTTGAAGCGCTCCCCCGAATAGACGTTTACGGCAAAATTGTTGCCTGTCCTGGTGACATTGCCGTCGGCTGTCCGGTAGCACTCGGCTATCACATAGAAATCGCTGACCTTGTTGATGTTCGCCGCATACAGATATAAATACTGGTAGGAATCCCCGCTATCGTCGAAATGGCCGTCAAAGTCGGTGATCTTGCCGGTTATGTAGCAATACTCCACCACCGACGTCACCGCCTGGGCAGGCGTGAGCTCCGTATTCAGGGCGAGATTATAGTCCCGCTGGGCCACCGTGCCCGTCACCCCGTCCACGATCCGCGCGAACTTAAAGGTGGATTTGCCCAGGGGCATGGGAATCGGCCCCGTGTAGGGCGCGGAAGTATAAGTGGGATCGCTGCCGTCCATGGTATAATAGACATCCTCGTCCCCGTCCAGGACTTCTATCATCATGGGCGCCGAATACTCTCCGCTGAGGGCGCTGATCTCCGGCGCGAAGATCTCGTTGTACTCGATATGGTATTCCTTTGTGACCACATCGCTGACAATTCCGTTATCGTTCACGAAGCAGGCCTTGACCACATGGTTGCCATTCTCCAGTATGATGGGCGCGGTATACTGGGCGCTCTCCTCCGTGGGCTCGCTCCCGTCCACGGTATAGTAGATTCTGCCGGAACCGGAAGCCGTCAGCTTCAGCGGCTGGATGCTGGTATAATATCCCTCGTTTATGCTGAATTCCGGCACGTCCACGATGTAGTTGGGATAGGCGGCGATCAGGTTCTCGTTGCCGCTTGCCAGCAGCAGCGCGTTGATGGTCTGATAATCCTCTCTTTCCCGATATATCGATATCAGCTTCCCGTATGCCCCCTCCAGCTGCTCCGCGGATGTATTCTTATTGTTGATGATCTCCCGGAGAAGGTACTCGTACTCCACCTTGTTGTTTTTCCGCAGATAGATATCCGCCAGTTCGAACAGCAGCTCCACATTGGCGCTGTCCAGCTCCACAGCCCGGTTATAGCAGGCGATGGCCTCGTCGTACTTCCCCAGCTCCAGATACTGCTTCGCCCTGTTCAGCTGGTACTCCTCGGAATAGGAGCTGTAGGTATGCCATGCAGCGCCTCCGGCGGCCAGGAACAGGAGGAACACCAGCGCCAGCAGCACCTTGGGCCAGATCCTCTTCCTCCGCACAGGCTCCTCCTGCCAGCCCTCCTCATCCTCCGGCTCCTCAAAGTCTTCAAGCTCCTCAAACCCTTTCGGCTCTTCCTCTGCCTCATCCTCCATGTCCCCGTGAAGCTCTTCGAGTATGTCCTGGATGGTCTGCTCCAGCTCAGGCTCGAAATCAGGTACGATGTGGATGTCCTCACCGCAATGCTCGCAGTATAGCTTCCCCTCGGCCATTTCCTCTCCACAATTGGGACATTTCATATCTTTCTTACCTCGATTCAGAACAGACCGGTGATCACGCCGTCTTCATTGACATCAATCCCAAAGGCGGAAGGTTTTTTCGACAAGCCGGGCATGGTCATCACATCCCCTGTCAGAGCCACCACGAACCCTGCTCCGGCGGACACATACACCTCCCTGACCGTCATCTCGAAATCCCTGGGACGCCCCAGCCGCTTCGGGTCGTCCGAGAGGGAATACTGGTTCTTCGCCATGCACACAGGCAGCCCTCCGAATCCCAGCTCTGTCAATATGCGCAGCTGCCGTTTCGCCGCCGCGGAGAAGCTGACGCTGCCCGCGCCGTAGATTTCCCGGGACACGGTCCGTATCTTGTCCTCCAGGGACAGGTCGTCCCCATACAGCGGGCGGAAATCGCTTTCCTTCGTCGCCAACGTGTCCAGCACCTTCTCTGCCAGCTCGATGCCGCCCTCCCCGCCCTCGGCCCACACCCGGGACAGGGCGAACTCGCATTGCCGCTCCTGGCAGAAATTCCGGACGAAATCGATTTCCGCCTGGGTATCGGTCACGAAGGAATTCAGCGTCACCACCACAGGCACGCCATATTTATGCAGGTTTTCGATGTGCTTCTCCAGGTTCTGGATGCCCCTGCCCAGCGCGTCCAGGTCCTCCTGGCCCAGCTCCTCTTTCTTCCTACCGCCATTATACTTCAAAGCGCGGACAGTTGCAACCAGCACTACGGCATCCGGCTTCAAATCCGCGATTCTGCATTTGATGTCGAAGAACTTCTCCGCCCCCAGATCCGCGCCGAAGCCCGCCTCCGTGATGCAGTAGTCCGCCATCTTCAGGGCCGCTCTGGTGGCCCGCACAGAATTGCATCCGTGGGCGATATTGGCGAAGGGCCCTCCGTGCACCAGCACCGGCGTGTGCTCCAGGGTCTGGATCAGATTGGGCTTCATGGCATCCTTCAGCAGCGCCGCCATGGCCCCCACAGCCTGCAGGTCTCCGGCCGTCACCGGCTTCCCGTCATAGTTGTAGGCCACGATGATCCTGGACAGCCTCTCCTTCAGATTCTGCATGTCCTCGGCCAGGCACAGGATCGCCATGATCTCGCTGGCCACAGTGATGACGAAGTGGTCTTCCCTCACGAATCCGTCTGCCTTGCTGCCCAGTCCCACCACGATATTGCGCAGCACCCTGTCGTTCATGTCCATACAGCGTTTCCAGACGATCTGCCTGCTGTCGATCCCAAGCTCGTTCCCCTGCTGGATATGGTTGTCCAGAAGCGCTGCCAGCAGGTTGTTGGCGGAGGTGATGGCATGGAAGTCCCCCGTAAAATGGAGGTTCAGCTCCTCCATGGGGACGACCTGGGCATATCCCCCTCCCGCGGCGCCGCCCTTGATGCCAAAGCAGGGCCCCAGGGAGGGCTCCCGCAGCGCCACTACCGCCTTTTTCCCGAGCTTTCCGAAAGCCTGTCCCAGGCCTACGCTGGTGGTGGTCTTGCCCTCTCCCGCCGGCGTGGGGTTGATTGCGGTCACCAGGATCAGCTTTCCGTCCGGCTTGTCCTTAAGGCTGCCCAGATACTCCTCCGAAAGCTTTGCCTTATACCTGCCGTAGAGCTCCAGGTCGTCCTCCCGGATTCCCAGCGCCTCCGCCACCTTGCCAATGGGCTCCATTACCGCTTCCTGCGCGATCTGCAAATCTGTCTTCATGCTTCTCTCCCTTTTCTTATTCCTATATACTGGCCCTTCCGGCTATGTGCCGACCTTTCCGGCTATTTGCCGGCCCTTTCGGCTATATGCCGGGCCTTTCGGCTATGCTATCTCCTCCAGCATCTGGTCGAACTGCTCCGGGCTCATCAGTATCTTCCTGGGCTTCGTGCCCTCCTCTTCTCCCACCACGCCGTACTGGCATAGCTGATCCATGATCCTGGCCGCCCTGTTAAAGCCGATCTGGAGCGCCCTCTGGAGCATGCCGATGGAGGCCTTGTCCTTGTCTATGATCAGACGCCCTGCCCGCTCGAACAGCTCGTCCACATCGCTGCCGCCGGAGGCCCTGCCGTCTCCCGAGGCGCTTCCCATATTGGCGATCCGCTCCTCGATGTCCTCCTCGTAGGTATTGCCCAGGGCCTGGTTCTTCCAGAAATCAACCACGTCCGAGACCTCCTGGTCGGACACGAAGGCCCCCTGTACCCGGGCCGGCTTCGCATAGCCCTGGGGGTAGAACAGCATGTCTCCCTTCCCCAGCAGCTTCTCCGCGCCTACCATGTCCAGGATGGTGCGGGAATCCACGCCGCTGGACACGGAAAAGGCCGCCCGGCTGGGCATGTTCGCCTTGATCAGGCCCGTGATGACGTCCACGCTGGGACGCTGCGTCGCGATGATCAGATGGATGCCGCAGGCCCTGGCCAGCTGGGCCAGGCGGCAGATGGACTCCTCCACCTCCCCGGGGCACACCATCATCAGATCCGCCAGCTCGTCCACGATGATGACGATCTGGGGCAGCACGGCGGGAGCGCTCTCGTCCCCCGAGGTGCTGCCAGCACCTTTGTCCCGCATGGCTTCCACCTTTTTGTTGTATCCCTTCAGATCCCGTACATTGTATTCCGCGAACTTCCGGTATCTGTCCTCCATCTCCGCCACGCCCCATTTCAGGGCGGCAGAGGCCTTCTTCGGATCCGTCACCACGGGGACCAGCAGATGGGGGATGCCGTTGTAGATGCTCAGCTCCACCACCTTGGGATCCACCATGATCAGCTTCACCTCGTCCGGCTTGGCCTTGTAGAGGATGCTGATGATCAGGGTATTGATGCACACGGACTTACCGGAGCCGGTGGCCCCCGCGATCAGCATATGGGGCATCTTTGCAATGTCGGACACCACTGTCTTCCCTCCGATGTCCTTGCCCACGGCAAAGGCGATTTTGGAGGGGAATTCCCGGAATTCTTTGCTTTCCAGGAGGTCGCGCAGGGCTACCGCCATGGTCTCCTTGTTGGGCACCTCGATGCCGATGGCCGCTTTTCCGGGGATAGGGGCTTCGATCCTGATGTCCGTGGCCGCCAGATGCATCTTGATGTCGTCCGACAGGCCCACGATTTTGGACACCTTCACCCCCTGCTCCGGCTGCAGCTCATAGCGGGTCACGCTGGGGCCCTGGCTGATATCCGTGATCGTCACCTTGACCCCAAAGGTGCCAAGGGTCTGCTGCAGGCGCATGGCCGTCTCCCGCAGCTCCCTGGCGGAATCCCCGGTGGCCTCCTTGCCCTTTAGCAGCAGGGACAGCGGCGGGAGCATGTATTTCTTCGGTGCCGGCCTTGCGGCCCCGGGGGCACCGGGTTGCCTGGCCGCCTGGCTGCCCTGGCCGTTTCCGGTACCGGAGGGCAGGACGGCTGTGGGCCTGGCGGCGGATGCCTGGCCGCCTACTGCCGACAGCGCCGAGGGATCCTGCCCGGGATTGCCCTGCTCCGGCTCCATCGGCTCTGCGTCCGCCCGGTCTGCAGGCATCTCCTCGGAAAGCGCCTCTTCCGTATCCCCGCTGTGGAAGGCCTGTATCTGCGCCATGTCCTGGCTGGAATCCTCCTGCGGTCCGCCTTGTCCCCATGTATCCCCTTCCGCCCGGCTCTCCGGTGCATATTCCCCGGAACGCGCTTCTTCCGAGGAATGATTTTCTTCCATAAAATGCACTTCTTTCATGGAATGCAGCTCTTCCACGGAATCCTCTTTTTCAATAGAAGAAATTCCTTCCTCTTCCTCCGGCTCCTGGTTCACCGTCACCTGGTGGATGCCGCGGATCGGAATCTTCTCAAAGTCGAATTCCGGCTCCGAATCCGCCGTCTCTATAGGCTCTGCCTTATAAGTCTCCTGCACGGGCGCTTCCGCTCCCGCCTCTTCCTCCGACAGGATGATTTCATGGATGTCGTCCCGGCGCGAGGCGTGCTCCTCCGGCTTGGGCAGCGCCGTGTCCAGCATGACGCCCGACACCTTCCGCTCCATGCGCAGGATCTTCTCGTTCTCCTTCTCCTCCGCTTTCAGCCTGCGCTCTTCCACCTTCCGGGCCTTGCGCCGATTCTGCTCCTGCCTGCGGATCCTGCTCTCCTCCCTGCGCCGCTGGGCGTTCTCCTCCTGCTCCTGCCTGCGCAGCTCGGCGTTCTCCTCCTGTTCCTGCCTGCGCAGCTGCGCCTGCTCCCTCCGCCTGGCGGCGTCCTCCCTGGACAGCTCCCGCACCCGGCTGCCGCCCTTCTTTACGCTGGCCAGCAGCGATTTCTCCGTGAGCAGTATCAGGCTCACCACGCTGCAGAGCACCACCACCAGCACCGTGCCGATCGTCTCCAGATAATGCTGCAGCAGGAAGCTGATGCTCCCGGCCAGGATGCCCCCTCCCGATTTCTGCTCCCTGGAGCCCTCGTACAGCAGCTTGACATCATACTTCTCCATGCCGCCGGCCTGTCCCGCCGCCAGATCGCAGACGATTCCCACCATCACGAAGAGCACGATGCCCGCCGCCAGCTTTCGGGCGGCGTTGGCGTTCCCCTCATTGGCGAAATAGAACGCCACTGCCAGGAACAGCAGCACCGGCACCACATACGCAGCCAGCCCGAACACGCCGAACAGGACGCCGCTGACCGCATCGCCTATGGGCCCGATGATGCCGAAATTGCAGCAGAACAGAAACACCATGGCGGCGAACAGGACTATCAGCCCTATCTCATGGAACAGGGCGCTGTCCTGGGCCGCCTGGACCTTGGTCTTTTTCCTCTGGGTGGAAGTCCTTTTTCTGCTCTGGGTGGTCTTTTTATTTGAAGATGCTGTCCTTCTTCCATTGGAAGCCGCCATCTATATCAACCTCGCTTGTCTTTATTCCCTGACATGTCTGCCGCAGCAGATGCTGTTCGGCGCATATGGAGCCGCTTCCCGGCCGCAATGCCCCTACGGGTCAACATTATATCATCTTTGCCTCAACTTGTCATTAATTATTTCATCTAGAAGACATGCATGTAGTTATTTCGGCATATCCGCTTCTATGGGCATGCACGAAAAAACTGCGCCATGGCAGCCAGCCCACGGCGCAGATTCTTGCTTTTCATTGCCTTTCTTAGCTTTTCTTAGCCTTTCTTAGCTTTTTTAAGGAAATGAAGGATAGGAGGCCGTCTGTCAGCCTGCCGCAGCGGAGAGCTTCCCGATCTTCTCCACCATGGCCTCCCGCAGGCCCTCCAGGAACTCTTTGTTCCTAGGATAATCGTCAAACCGGAGGTTCCGTCCCGCCGCTTCGTCGATCATGGCCACAACGGCCTCTCTGCCGATATGCTGCTCCAGGGCGAAGCAGATGTCCATATCCTGGACGCCCTCGTAGGTGACCTCCCCGCGGATGGAGCCATAGACGCTGTCCCTGCCCGGATAGAGGATGAAGGGGTCGCCGGAGGGGAACGTCCTGTCCGCGGAGGTAGTGACATACGGATTTATGGGGTAATTCGACACGCAGGAATTGTAATAATTCAAGCCCCAGTGCAGGAAGCCCTTGATATTGTACTTGTACAGCAAAAAGCCCAGCACGCGGATCCGGTGGGAGGGCATGGCCAGGAAGCTGTTGGGGAACACCTTCTCCGGGCCGCAGCAGTAGTACGCCCACTGGTTCTCGATTGTATGCTCCAGGAACTCATGGATATGCCCCACGCTGGTGACAGGGCATTCTATCAGGCCTCTCTCATAAAAATCGTAGTTGGACAGCGCGTCAAAGGTCTTGCTCTCCCCTATCAGCGGGCGCATGATATCGGAAGCGGTCTTGTAGGTCTCCATGGATGCCAGCGTAGGCTCGTCAGAGATGTGGAAATAGGTCTGCTCGCTGATGCCCTCCTCCGCCAGCTCCTCTGAAATGGCCTGGATGTACTGCGCCAGGAACGCGACATACTCCTGGGAGTCTGCAGCCACATGCCAGCCGAACATATAGTCCGTCCTGCCGTTTTCGGTGACCATGATATTGGGCGCGCATTTCGCTCCCCACTGGGAGAACATATGGGCCATCTCATAGTACCGGATTCCGTTCCTCTTACAGATATCGATGAATCGCCGGAACTTCTCAAAGGAGAACTCATACCTGTCCCCCTTCTTCTCGATGTCCACAAGCTGCACGCAGGGCCTGACAGTGCCCACCGCGGTGTCCAGGGGCGGCGTATGTATGGGCACCAGAATCATATTGATTCCTGTATCCGCGGCGGCGGCGATGTATTTGTCGATCAGCTCCCAATGCCTCTCGGAGTAGACCTCCACGCCGTGCTGCACCGCAATGCAGTCCGCGTAGAACCACCTGGTATATATCAACCTCTGCTCCGGCAGGGCAGCGGGGACGACATGGATATCCATGGTCTCGCATGCGGTAAAGGCAGCCTCCTCTGCCGCCGGAGCCTGGGCCGCTTGAACGTCCATCGGCAGGAGCTTCACCTTTACCCTGTAATCCCCCGCAGGAGTGTCCTTTGGGACATCCACCCTGACCCAGACCGTGGCCCTCCGGGAAGAGACCGACAGCCGATTGCCCTGCTCCTCCAGGGGCACCAGGATGTCAGGCATGAACCCGGGCTCCTGCCATATCCTCTTCCCTGGCCGGCAGATCGATATAGGCATCCTGCACCAGGTACAGCTTCACCGCCTCCGGCAGATTGGATTCTACGCAGACCGCCACGTCTATCCGGCTGTCCGCCTTCATGCAGATCTGATAGGAAAGCCGCTCCCCTGCCAGAACCGTCTTTTTGTGTATTTCATCACGCCTGAGGCTGTCGCACTCCCTTATCTTCTCCAGGGACGATACCTGCACAATTTCAAATTTCATACCTGTTCCTCCTCGTATAATAAGTTTATAGCCAGTCAGAACAGGCTATAGACTTATT
>CAMTBF010000040.1 GCA_947068385.1 uncultured Lachnospiraceae bacterium | reverse complement strand
AGATTCCTGCTCTGCTATCTTCAGTCCCGCGAAGAGCTCCCTGGAGTCGCAGCCTCTGCCATAGTAGGCAGCAAGCATTTTCAGAGCCATGGATTTTCCAAAACGCCTGGGCCTGCTGACACAGATAAACTTCTGCTCTGTATTAATGTACTGATTTGTAACCTCAAGCAATCCTGTCTTATCCACATAAATCTCAGACCGAACCGATTCCCAAAAGCCTCTGTTACCTGGATTCAAATAAATTCCCATAAGCCCTGCTTTCGCCTTTCATTGATTTGCTGTTGCCATATTTTCATGGCATCCTGTTCTTCCATTATTATACACAGTTATTTTATGTCAGGCAAGCGGATTTCATTTTCGGATATGTAATGGATATGAAAAACCCTCCAAATCCATCCCACAGATGGTTTGAAGGGTTTCGAATCGACTACAGATATTTCTTCAGCGTCTCCGCCTTGTCGGTGGCCTCCCAGGGGAGGGACACGTCGTCCCGGCCGAAATGCCCGTAGGCCGCGGTCTGGCGGTAGATGGGCCTGCGCAAATCCAGCATCTTGATGATGCCCGCGGGGCGCAGGTCGAAGTTCTCCCGGATGATCTCCACCAGCCTTTCGTTGCTCACCTTTCCGGTGCCGAAGGTGCTCACCGTGATGGAGGTGGGACGGGCCACGCCGATGGCGTAGGAGAGCTGGATCTCGCACTTCTCCGCCAGGCCTGCGGCCACGATGTTCTTGGCCACGTAGCGGGCGGCATAGGCGGCGCTCCTGTCCACCTTGGTGCAGTCCTTGCCGGAGAAGGCGCCGCCGCCGTGACGGGCAGCCCCGCCGTAGGTGTCAACGATGATCTTCCTGCCGGTGAGACCTGCGTCTCCCTGAGGCCCGCCGATGACGAAGCGGCCGGTGGGATTGATGAAGAACTTGGTGTCCTTGTCTACCAGCTCCTTCGGCAGGATGGGGTCGAAGACATATTTCTTGATGTCCGCGTGGATCTGCTCCTGGGCCACGGCCTCGTCATGCTGGGTGGAGAGCACCACGGCCTCCAGGCGCAGGGGCTTTCCGTCCTCATCGTACTCCACGGACACCTGGCTCTTGCCGTCCGGGCGCAGGTAGGACAGCGTGCCGTCCTTGCGAACCTTGGCAAGCTGCCTGGCCAGCTTGTGGGCCAGGGCGATGGGGTAGGGCATCAGCTCCTGGGTCTCATTGGTGGCGTAGCCGAACATCATGCCCTGGTCCCCTGCGCCGATGGCCTCCAGCTGCTCGTCTGTCATCTGGGCCTCCCTGGCCTCCAGGGCCCTGTCCACGCCCATGGCGATGTCCGGGGACTGTTTGTCCAGGGCCACCATCACGGCGCAGGTGTTGCCGTCGAACCCCACTCTGGAATCATTGTACCCAATCTCGTTCACGGTCTTCCGCACGATGGCGGGGATGTCCAGGTTGGCCGCTGTGGTGATCTCACCTGTCACCAGCACGAAGCCTGTGCAGCTTGCGGTCTCGCAGGCCACGCGGCTCATGGGGTCCTGCTCCATGCAGGCGTCCAGGATGGCGTCCGACACGGCATCGCAGAGCTTGTCGGGATGCCCTTCCGTCACGGATTCCGATGTAAATAAATGTTTTTCCATTTGTCTCTTCCTTTCTTTATGTAAGTGATGAATATAGATAAGAAAAATCCGCTTACCATGGAATGCCTTTCTTCCATAAATAAGCGGACCTTAATCTGTCGATGTCAAATCCTCTTATTGTTCGAAAAACACTCGCTCAGGTGGGCACCTTCCTCAATGGGGTTGCCGCGGCTTCATCGATCCTATGTATCTCCACCGACTCTGAATAAGAGAAATCATATGAAATTGTGCGGATATTCCCTATCCGCTTATTACTCTACTACGAATAAAGCCCTTTGTCAACAGGAATTTTTATCCTGACACCTAATCGTGACGGTCAATTCTCCCCGAGCCGCTTCTCCATGTACTCGTATCCGTAATGGGTGCGGTATTTCAATGCCGTGGACTTGGTGATCTTCCCCTCCCGGCACAGCCGCAGGAGATTCCCGTCCATGGTGCACATGCCCTGGCTCACGCCGGCCTGCATGACAGCACCCAGCTGGTTCACCTTGTTCTCCCGGATCATGTTCTGGATGGCGTCCGTGGACTTCAGCACCTCGAAGACCGGAATCCGTATCTGATTGCCCTCCCCGTCCTCCATGGTGGACGGCACCAGCTGCTGGCAGACCACGGCCTTCAGGACCTGGGCCAGCTGGGTCCTGGCCTGCTCCTTCTCCGGGAACACGTCCACGATGCGGTTGATGGTGTCCGCCGCGCTGTTGGTGTGCAGGGTGCTGAACACCAGCACGCCGGTCTCGGCGGCGATCAGGGCCGCGGAGATGGTATCGTAATCCCGCATCTCTCCTAACAGAATCACGTCCGGGCTCTCCCGCAGGGCGGAGCGCAGGGCGCTCGGGTATCCCGGCGTGTCGATGGAGATCTCCCTCTGGGTCACGATCGCCTTCTTGTGCCTGTGGATGTACTCGATGGGATCCTCCATGGTGATGATATGGCAGTCCCGGCTGTTGTTGATCCGGTCGATCATACAGGCCAAAGTGGTGGTCTTGCCCGTGCCCGCGGCCCCGGTCACCAGCACCAGGCCGCCGTTCTTATTGCTCCTGCCCTGGGAGTCGTCCGTCAGGGCCAGGATGTCCTCCGGTATCCCAAGTTTTACCGGATCTGGCAGCTCGAAGCGGATGACGCGGATCACAGCCGCCAGGGATCCTCTCTGGCGGAACACGTTGACCCGGAAGCGCCCGCCGGGGAAATTCTCCCGCCTGGACATGGAGAGGGAGAAATCGTCGTCCTCCCCGGCCTCCAGCCTGGCTTTGGTCCTCTTTGCCTCCGCGTAGATCTGCTCCACCAGCTCTCCGATATCCTTTGGCATCAGCGGAGCCATGTCCATCCGTGTCTGTACGCCGTTCCGTTTCATGGCGACCGGCAATCCGGCCACCAGGAAGATGTCCGCCACATCCTCGTCCCGCACTGCCAGCTCCAGAATCTCCTGTAATTTCATCCCTACACCTCCACGCATTCCAATCAACATCAGTCGTCCAGCCAGAGATTCAGGTCCCCCTCCGGCTCCCATTCCTTCTGCATCCTCCAGCCCACCACCTGCAGCTGCCCGTCCTGGCTGGCGATTCCCACTTTCAGCATGAACTCTCCCTCCCGGAAGGTTCTCCAGACAGTGCCGTCCTCGTCCCGCTCCGCGCCGTCGAGCCCCTCCGGCGCCTTTCCCTCCTCCAGGGCCCGGGCGGCGGCCTGCAGGAAACGCTGCCCTTCCGCCTCCAGCGCGTATCTGGTCTGTATCGTATCGGCATATTTCTGCGCCATGTTCCAGTCCGCCCGGGCCGTGGCGAACGCAAGGATGCCCAGGGTGGTCATGCAGACGCTGATCACCGTCAGCAGCAGTGCCAGCGGCCCCAGCTTAATCGGTATATGCCTCATATGCCGTCCTCCTTGTCCTGTCCTAAAATCCGCCGGGGTTCCCGTCCAGGCCTGTGAACACTTCCGTCTCCAGCCTGTACACCGGTTCCTCCGCCCCCGCCCGGCTCACGGTGATGACGCTTCTCACAAGCCCCTCCTCCGGGGAGGCCCCATCCCCGCCCTTTGCGGAGGCTGACGGCATCCACTGGATGTCCATCCACACCGCCCCCTCCGGCGCAGGGTTCAGGTCATCGTCATAATGCACCCGAAGGGTAGCTGCCCCGGAAGCCTGCCCGGCAGGCGGCGCAAGCATTTCCGCATTCCCGTCCTCCTCCAGCAGCTCCCGCACCTCCTCCAGGCTGCGGGATGCCGCCACTGCCTCCGCCCCGTTCTCCGCCAGGTGCACCGCACCCGTCAGGAGCGCCGCGTCCCGTCCCCGCTGCCCCGACCAGGCGAACACTCTGGTCAGCGCCAGCATCGCCACCATGAACACCGCGGACAAAAGCAGGGCTTCTATATAAAAGGCCGTCCCACGGCTCCCCTTTCGCTTTCTTCCGGTTCTGCCGCCATCCTCAATCATCCGCGGCCACCCCCTTCTCGCTCCTCAGGCCGAACAGCACCCTGCCCGCGTCCGTGACTACGGCGTAAGCGCCGTTCTCCAGCTCCTCGATCCGGAATTCCTCCGTCTCCCCGATGACCTGGGCCATGTCCGGGCATAAGGCCCCCTCAGCCTCCCCGTAATCCTCCACCAGGCTGTCCCCATATCGGTAGATGCGGATGGCATATCCGCTCTGGCCGTCCGCGATCACCAGCACGGGCTCCCCATCCTCCCGGGACACCCGCACCGCCCCCGGCGTATCGTTCATCCTGACACAGGTGGAGATATAGGAGAGCAGGGCCCTGGCCTCATTGTTCCGGCTCTGGCCCTGGGCGATCTCCCGGTAGGTCTGCGCGCCGAAAACCACCGTCAGGAAAAATCCTGCCAGGAACACCCCGGCCACCGCCATCATATAGATTCCGGACAAACCGCCTCTCCGTCTCACAGGCCATGCCTCCTCTCTCCTTAAAACCCGGCTTCCCGCTGCTTCCTGCTGATCACCCTCACCGCAGGCGGCACATTGGACGCAAAAACGTCATAGCTCACATAGAACTCCTTCTCATTGATCTGGAGCCCGTAATTCTCCACCAGATAGCCAAGGCTGGGAGGGTAGGCCCCCTCCACCACGTAGCACTGCAGGGCGCAGCGCTCCACCGCGGCCTTCATGGCCCTGACGCTCTCCTCGTCCATGTCCCTGCCGGATGCAGGCAGCACCATGCGCCACACGCAGACAGCTATGAGGAGCCCCGCCGCTGCCAGCGCCAGCGCGGGCCATCTCTTCTTTCTCTTATCCACGTACATCTCTCCACCTCCCGAGACTATGTATCCGACCCGTCCTGCCCGGGGCCTAGCCCATGGAGTTCATCATGCCGATCAGAGGCAGCATGACGCTCAGCAGAGACAGCCCTACCGCCAGCATCAGGACGCCGGACAGCACCGGATCCACGATGCCCACCAAGCGGTCCACCAGATCCGTGCAGTGGTCCGCCAGCAGTCCCGTGAGCTTGCGCAGCACAGACTCCAGGCTGCCGCTGCGCTCCCCTGCCAGGAGCATCCTTCCATATACGGGCTCGAAAAGGCGCTCGTCCACGGCCGCCTGGGCGATGCCGTGCCCCTGCTCCATACGGCTGACGCAGCGGTCGATCCTTTCCTCCACGGGCCTGCAGGAAGCCATCTTCCTGCTCTCCGCCACCGCGATGTCCTGGATCTCGCCGCTGGCCAGGAAGGTGGACAGCGCCGCCGTGAAGCGGAACATCCCCAGGCTGTCCAGGATGGACGCGCAGGCCGGAATCCTGTGCAGCAGGCCTTCCACGAAATTCCGTTTTCCCATATTCCATAAGATGAATCCCAATGCCAATGTCACGGCCAATGCCGCCATCACGGCCAGCGCCGCCCAGCAGAGCACATAAGCCCATCTCACATATCCGTAGGCCGAAGCCGTCAGGCTTCCCGTCAGGCTGTCGTACACGTCCGTAAAGGCCGGCAGCACCATGGCCAGCATGACGATCAGCACGATGATGACGAGGCCCAGCATGGCCACCGGATAGAGAACGGCATTCCGCAGCTTTCCGGTCATGGCCTTCTGGTCTTCATAGTAGCGCGCCAGCTGGAACAGCACGTCCTCCAGCCGCCCTGCCTTCTCCCCTGCCAGGACCATCCGCAGGCAGTACTCCGGGAACAGCCCCGTGGCCTCCATGGCGGCGGACAGCCCCCTGCCGGCCTCCGTCTCCGCCTGCATGATTACAAGTCCTTCTTCCAAAGGGCCTCCCTGGCCGCTGCCGGACCTCAGCAATGCCACGGCTTCGTCCATCTGGATCCCGGACTGCACCATCATGGCCATGCTCTCACAGAATGCACTGACTCCCAGACTGTCCAGTTTCCCACGTCTCATAGCGCCCCTCCTTCTAGGCCGGCCATCTGTCGCGCTGACCGCCTCATATCCCAATCCCTGCTCCCGAATCCCTAATCCAGGCTCCAAATCTTCAATAATAAAGCTCATCCAGATAATTCCCGCCGTCCCCGATGAAGGAGCTGTCCGCGCCGTTGGCCGAAAAAGTCAGGTCCAGCCGGTTCCAGCTGCCCGCCTTCACCTCGTACTTCACCGTCACCCAGCCGGTCTCCTCCGTATAGAACATGTTCCAGGCATGGTAGATGTCGTCCGGCGACACATCGCCGAAGACCATCTTGGTCGGGATCCCCTGGCTGCGCAGCATCCCGGCCACAAGGGAGGCATAGTCGAAGCAGATGCCCTTCCCTGTCCGCAGCGTATCGTCCAGCACCGGCATGTAGCCTGTGGTGGTCTGCACCGCCTGGGCCTTCTCTTTGTCGTAGACGATATTGTCGCAGATATATTCGAACACCGCCCCCACGACCCCCAGCGCGTCCTCCTCCTGGGACGCCAGCTGGGACGCCAGCTTCACGCATTCCGAGTCCTGATCGTAGTCCACGTAGGCGCTGGGGCGCAGGAAGGGCTGGAACTCATCGTCCAGCTTCACCTCGCAGTCCAGCGTAAAGAGAGGCCTGTATTTCGTGTCCTCCACATTCTCCAAGGCCTTGATCGTATAGGTGCCGTCCCCCTCCTGGAGGGGGAATATCACCGGCGTCCCGTCCGCGGGCACATTGTACCGGTACTCCATCTCCCCGATGAACACCTGGAGCTTGAGGCGGGTGCTGGACTGGCCGGAGACCCCTATGTAGCCCTGGGCCACATGCTCCAGGTCCACCTGCACCTGCCCGTTTCCCTGGGCATGCTCCGCATGAAAGGCGGAATCCGCGAACGCAGGCGCCTGATAGGGCGTAAAATCCGCCTTGTCCCCGGCCGGTTCCTCCTTTGATGCCTCAGAGGCCTTGGGGGCCGCCTCGTACTCCGGATTCTCCACCACCAGAGAGACCTGGGACGTGCTCTCCGGCGGCGCGCTTCCTATTGACGATTCCTCCGGTGCGGCAGGGCCGCCGCATCCGCCCACGAACAGTGACAGCAGCATTGCCGGCATAAGGCATTGACGTGCGCTGCGCCGCATAGATCTCACCGCCTCTCCATACTTTGGCTATGATCCAAAAAGGCCTTATCACCCAATGACAAGACCCATTCCTATCCTCTATGATACGGCCGGACGAAGCCGGGCCCTCAGCCCACCTTGAGCTTGAACTTCTGGACGTCCTTGTCCGTCTCCACCATCTCGATCTGCGCCCCCAGGTTCTGCAGCTTGATGTGGAAATCCTCATAGCCCCGCTGAATATACTTGATATTGTCCACGATGCTGCAGCCCTCTGCCGCCAGCGCCGCGATCACCAATGCCGCACCGCCCCGGAGGTCCGGCACGGTGATGCTGGCTCCGGTATATTTCTCCACGCCGTCGATGATGGCCGTGTCCCCTCCTTCTACCTTCACGTCGGCCCCCATCCTGACCAGTTCGTCCACATATTTGAACCGGTTCTCAAATACGCTCTCCGTCACGATGCTGGTCCCCTTTGCCAAGGCCAGGGCCACCGTCATCTGGGGCTGCATGTCCGTGGGGAAGCCCGGATAGGGCAGGGTCCTGACCTGTGTATGGGCCAGGGGCTTGGCAGCCACCACGCGGATGCAGTCATCCGCCTCCTCCACCTCGCATCCGATCTCCAGGAGCTTGGCCGTCACCGATTCCAGGTGCTTGGGGATGACGTTCTTCACGGTCACGTCCCCCTTTGTGACCGCGGCGGCGAACATATAGGTTCCCGCCTCGATCTGATCGGGAATGATGGCGTACTCCGTGCCGTGGAGCCGCTCCACGCCCCGAATCCTGATCACATCCGTACCCGCCCCCTTGATGTTGGCGCCGCAGCTGCTCAGGAAATTCGCCACGTCCACCACATGGGGCTCCTTGGCGCAGTTCTCGATGATGGTCATGCCCTCCGCCATGGTGGCGGCCATCATGACGTTGATCGTAGCCCCCACGCTGACCTTGTCCATATAGATATGGCTGCCCTGCAGCCGATTGGCCCTGGCTTTGATCAGCCCGTGCTCGATGATCACCTCCGCGCCCAGGGCCCGGAAGCCCTTGATGTGCTGGTCCACTGCCCGGCTGCCGATGTCGCAGCCCCCGGGCAGGACTACCTCCGCCTGCTTATACTTTCCCAAGAACGCCCCCAGGAGGTAATAGGAGCCTCTGATTTTCTTGCATCCTTCATGTTCCACCGTGAGATTGTGGATATTGCCCGCATTGATCAGAACCTTGTGCCGGTTGATGCGCTTCACCGTGACGCCGGTGCTGGCCATAGCCTCCAGCATCACGTCCATGTCGCGCACATCCGGAATGTTGTCTATATACACAGTCTCATCCGTCATGGCGGCTGCCGCGAAGACAGGAAGCGCCGCGTTCTTCGCGCCCGCTATCTCCACGTCGCCTACCAGCGGATTCCCGCCTTTTATTACGTATTGTTCCATTTGATTGTCCCCTGTCCAAGGTCAAGTATTTATCCTGCCATTTTCAAACAAAGCCTATCTTACCACATTTTCCCTCGTTTGTAAACAGAACATGCATTCCTGTTCCTCAATCCAGATAATCCAGCGGATTCACCTGCGCACCGTTTATCAACATCTCAAAGTGCAGATGGGGGCCCGTGCTGATGCCCGTGCTTCCGCTCAGGGCGATCCGGTCTCCCTGCTTCACGGTCTGGCCCGCGCTGACCAGCACCTTGCTCAGATGCGCGTAGCGGGTCTGTCTGCCGTCCTCATGGTTGATATAGACTACATATCCGTAGCCGCTTCCCCAGCCGGCCTTGGCCACCGTGCCGCCGCAGGAGGCATAGACAGGGGTGCCCGTAGGCGTGGCCCAGTCGATTCCCTTGTGGTAGGAGCTTGCCCCTCTGGTAGGCGCGGACCGCCTTCCGAAGCCCGAGGTCTGGACGCCTCCGGAGATGGGCCTGACGTAGGTGGGCGGGATCCTGGTCCCCCGCTCCACGATCTTCGGCACGGCCTCCATGACAATCTCCTGCCGGAGGATCTCGCGGCCGATCTCCTTGTCGTTCAGGTACGATACGTCGGCCACCACTTTCCGGTATCCCGCAGATGGCTTCTGGTGCACCACCGTCTGGTTGGTGTACCAGGCATCGTTCTCGATATATTCGATGTCCGCGTCATAGATTTCCTCGTAATATTCCTCCTCCACCCTGGCCACGGACAGCTCCGGCTCCGGCACTGTGATCAGCAGCTCCTGGCCTATCTGCAGCGTGGACGTCACGTCCTCCAGGGAATCGTTCATCTCCACGATGGTGTCCATGGGGATGTTCACCTTGATGGCGATCTCCGACAGGGTGTCCCCTGCCGCCACCTCGTACACGCTGGGGGTCTCCTGCTCCATGATCACCAGGTCGATGGCCTGCTCCAGATCCGTGAGCTGGCTCTCCGGAAGATAGGCCTCCACGATCTCCACGTCCTCCGCGAAGCTCATGTTCTGGATCCCCAGCTCGTAGTCCTCGAAGCTCTCTTTCCGGACCGCCGCCTGCTCCCCAGTGATATCCGAGAATACTGCCTGGACGCCGGCCTGGGTATAGGCATGCCACTCCTCGCCCTCCTGGGCATGGGCCGACTCCACCTGGGCGGTCAGCATGCCGAACTCCCGGTCCTCGTCGTTCTTCAGCTCGATCGTGAACTTCCCGTCGTTGCCGTATTTATCGATGGCGGCCTGAAGGAGCTTCTGCACGTCCTCCAGGCTGGCCAGGTTGATGATATACTCGTCCACCTTCAGGGTGTAGGAGCGGTGCAGGGTCTCCTGGATGCTGGCCCGCAGGGCCTCCTCCATCCGGCGGGCCACATCCTCTTCCCTGTCCACCTCTCCCCAGAGGACCTGCTCTCCCACCACTACCATGTCCGCTTTCATGAATACCAGCTCGTCGCTGCCGGAGGCCACGTTCTTCCTGGCCTGGAGCAGGAGCTCGTCGATCCTCTCCTTCTCCCCCAGGGTGCCCACATCCTGTCCGTTCACCTGGATATGGAAAAAGTTCTCCCCCGTCTCCTGGAAGGGCGTGTAGCCCTTGAGGAAGAGCAGGCCCAGGAAGAGCGTGCCTACCGTAGCTTTAATATATGTAAATCTGTATCTTTTATGATTGCTTTTCTTCTTTTCCATAGTTTTCCCGAATCTTCCACTTTTGCTTTTTATTTTTGCTCAGTTCCCTGTCTGTAGGGTGTCCCTTTGGGGGACGGATCATACCATGCCGCCGCTTTTTTCGTGCTGGACGAAGAAGACGAGGAACATGATCAGCTGCCCGGGGTTCCACACGATCTCCATCACGCCGAACACCAGGTAGGCCACGCAGACAAAGAAGGGGATGACGGCGTAGGGATCCTCCCTGCGGCCCATCATGCGCCTCCCCTGTACCCACAGCACCGCCACGGACAGGGCCACGGACAGGACGCCCGCCGGGATCCCGTAGGTGTACGCCATCTGCAGCCACAGGTTCTGGGCATGCCTGGACATATAGGCCTCCTCCCCGATGAGGTAATAGCCCTCTGATGGCCCGTGCCCGGACCAGTTCAGGTCATCCCAGTATGTCTTGTAGATCGTGAGCCTGGTCCGCAGCGCCACGTCCTCCGTCCACGGCGTCTCCACCAGATCCACCCTCTCCAGATCCTCCATGGCCACGGCGGCATGGGCCCGCAGGGCAAACGGGTCGCCCCGCTGCACCAGGTTCAGGGTGTGGAGGATCCTGCCCAGCAGGGCCTCCGTGAATTCACCCAGCCCCACATACTTTTCCGAGAACGACGAATCGAAGGAATGCACCTTTGCCGCCGAATATTCCCCCTCGTACCAGACCGGGTGGTGCAGAATCGTAGGGAGCCACCGTATCGTGCCGTATACGGGGAGGAACGTCATGGCCGCAGCCAGCGCAAGCCCCGCTCCCCTGCACAGGATCCGGGGCCAGCACATCCGCCAGATCCCCCGCATGACGAAGATCCCGTACAGCACCGTCACCACAAAGGAAGCCACCCATGCCGTCCTGCCCATGGTGAACAGCTGGAAGGAAAGCATCCCTCCGGCCCCTGTCAGGAACAGCAGCTTCCATCCCCGGTCGGCCTTCTTCATTTCCAGGATGTGCAGCCTGAACAGGCACATCAGGTAGACGATCAGGTAATAGAGCGCCATCATGTTGGAATTGCTGAAGGCTCCCTTATACCGCAGCTCATCGTAGGGCCGGAAGCCGTAGGCGTAGATCTGTATGGCAAAAAAGGACAGGATCGTGCCGTCGATCATGCCTTCCCAGAGCGCCTCCCAGTCCTTCCCGGAGAAATCCGTCAGATAGAAGCAGCCGAACATCAGCAGGAACCACAACGGCCACCACCTTCCGCTGACGGAAGCGATCATCAGCACGGAAAGGGCAATCCACAGCCAGCCGGTAAGCCCCGGCCGGAAGGGCAGCCTGCACGCGGGATCCTTCTCCACGATCACCCTGCGGAAGAAATACCTGACCGCGATCCCGATCCAGCACACGTTCAGCACGGCGGTCTGGGCCTCTCCCCAGAGGATCTCCCCCGGGTGGGCCGTCCAGTAGAGATGCACGGCCACCATGGCCCCGGCGCACAGCAGGATGTAGATCCCGTTGAAGCGGTCTGCCAGCTCCCCGAGGGGCAGGGCGCTGAAGATCAGCACCATCATCACCAGCCCCGTGCAGTTGGCCGCCGCCTTCCAGATGTTTCCGGCCTGGGTGGCCCTCAGGAACTCGATCAGGTTCAGTGCCATGAAGCATATCAGGTACAATACTCTCTTTGTGAACGCTCTCTGCGCAATCTGTGTCATCCGGCTCTCCCACACGGCGGTCTCATCCCTTTTTTACGCTGAACCCAAATGTCCCCAGCGCCTCTCCACATGCATAATAGACCCCATGGGAATAGACAATCGGGTCAGCCTGTTCCAGGTGGAACTTATTCCTTTCGTCCATATATTGCCTGTCCGCGTGGACCGCCACCACATCGGCCAGGAACATATGATGGGAGCCAAGGGGCGTGACCGTCCGCACCCTGCACTCTATATTGACCGGGCTCTCCCCAATCAGAGGGGCCCCCACTTCCCGGGCGGGCAGCGCCGTCAGTCCCAGCTCCCTGAACTTGTCCACGTCCCTGCCGCTCTTCACGCCGCAGTAGTCCGTGGCGTACACCAGCTCCCTGGTGGTCAGGTTGACGACGAATTCCCCGGTCTCCTGCAGGATTCCGAAGGAATGCCGCTCCGGGCGGACGGATATGCTGACCATGGGCGGATTGGTGCAGACAGTGCCCGCCCAGGCGATCGTAATGATATTGTGCCTTCCCCGGGGATCCGCCACGCTCACCATGACTGCAGGCAAAGGATAGAGCATGTTTCCGGGCTTCCAAATCTCTTTCTCCATATACCCCCGCTTTCCCGCTTGGCCTGGCTGCCTCAGAACAGCCTGATGTTCAGCCCCTCCAGTATCTGGAGCACCAGGCCCGCAAGGGAGATCGCCATGGCCGCCACGGAGATGCCCAGCACCGCCCCCAGCTTTCCTCTGACGCCCGCCACTTCCGCCTTTGCCTGGGACAGGGCCTCTCCCTGCCTGCCGCTCTCCTCCACCAACACGGCCTGCACGTTGCGGTATACCTTCACGCACTCCTTGTGCACGTTCTCCTCCACCGCGTCCAGCCGCTCCGTCAGGCCGCCGCTGGCCTGGGCCTCCAGCTGGCCGCAGAGCTGGTCTATCTTCTCTCCCACGGAAGCGTTCAGGGCCTGGGTGGCCGCGGCCTGGGCCTCCAGCTTCTCTCCCAGGATCCCCGCCAGGGCTTGCGTCCTGCCAGACAGCTCTTCCAGCCGGCTCCCCGTGGCCGCAGCCAGGGCCTCCAGCTTCTCCCTCGTGCCCCCGGCCAGGTCGTCCACCTTCCCCGCCAGGGCCTTCTCCGTCCCGTCCAGACGCTCCTGCTGCTGCCCTATCAGCCTCCCAAGCCCTTCCACTCTCTGCCGCAGGACCTCTGTCCTGTCCGCGCTCTCCTCCAGGGCGCGGGCCATCCCGCTTTCCTCCGCACTCATGGCGGACAGCCTTGCGGATCCGTCGTCTATCAACTTCTGCAGCCTCACCAGGCATTCGTTGTATTCGGCTATCTGGTTCTTCAGCCTGTTGAGCTCCTCCACGTCCGCCGCGGTATTGGCCTTGATGATATCCTGCGCTGTCAGCTTCTGTGCCAGCTTGTCCATAAACATATCCATCTGTCTTCCTCCTGACCTGTCCACAGCGGACAGTTGTACCTTCCCGATGATCCTATCTTCCCCGTTCCCTGGTGATCGCCAGTATCTCCTCGTTGAGCTTCAGCATCCGGATGTCCAGGTCCGACACCATCCTGGCGCATTCCACCAGCTCGTTCTTGATGTTCTCCGGCACGTCCCCCTCGAACTTGTAGTGGATCTTGTGCTCTAGGCTGGCCCAGA
>CAMTBF010000039.1 GCA_947068385.1 uncultured Lachnospiraceae bacterium | reverse complement strand
TCAGTCTTCCGCGTTATTCTCCGCAACGCTTGCCGCCCTGGCCGCGATCTCCTTCTCCTGTACATCCGAAGGAGCCTGCTCATAGCGGACGAACTCATAGGCATACTCGCCCCTGCCGCCGGTCATGGAGCGCAGGTCGGTGCAGTAGCCGAACAGGCAGCTCTGGGGAATCTCCGCCTCGATGATCTGCTTGCCGCCGGCCGTAGGGTTCATACCCAGCACCCGGCCTCTCCTCTTGTTCAGGTCGCCCATGACGTCGCCGGTGTAGGCATCCGGCACAGTGACCTTCAGGGAAGCGATGGGCTCCAGCAGCACGGGATGGGCCTCCATGAAGCCCTTCTTGAAGGCCTGGATGGTGGCCATCCTGAAGGCCTGCTCGGAGGAGTCCACCGGATGGTAGGATCCGTCGTACAATACAGCCTTCACGCCCACCACCGGGTACGCGGCCATGGGGCCCTTCACCACGGATTCCTGTAGGCCCTTGTCCACGGCGGGATAGAAGTTCTTGGGCACGGCACCGCCCACTACCTCCTGGGTGAACTCATAAGCCTGCTCCAGGTTGTCGGAGGGGCCGAAGCGCATCTTGACATGGCCGTACTGGCCGTGGCCGCCGGACTGCTTCTTATATTTATATTCCACATCGGACTGCTTGCGGATGGTCTCCCGGTACGCCACCTTGGGCCTGGACAGCTCCACGTCCACCTTGTACTCGTTCAGCAGGCGGCTGACCACGATGTCCAGATGCTGGTCGCCCATGCCGTAGAGCAGGGTCTGGCGGTTCTCCGCGTCGTTGACCATCTTCAGGGTCAGGTCCTCCTGGGTCATCTTCTGCAGGGCCTGGGAAATCTTGTCCACGTCGCCCTTGTTCTTAGGCTTGTAGCGCATATAGGTGTAAGGCGTGGACACGTCCAGCTTGCCGTACTTGATAGGGGTGGCCTTGGTGGCAAGGCTGTTGCCCGTCCTGGCATCGCTGAGCTTGGCCAGCGCGCCCAGGTCGCCGGCATGGAGCTCCGGCACCTCTGTGGCCTTGTTGCCCTGCATCACGTAGAGCTTGCCGATCTTCTCCTCCACCTCGGTGTCCACATTGTAGAGCAGGTCGTCCGTCTTCAGCACGCCGGAGTTCACCTTGATCAGGGAATACTTGCCGATGAAGGGATCCACGATGGACTTCCATACATAGGCCGACTTGGCCTTGGAGAAGTCGTAGTCCGCGTTGTAGATCTCGTTGGTCTTCTGGTTGATGCCGGCGATCTTGCGGTTCTCCGGGCTGGGCATGTACTTCACGATATCGTCCAGCAGCGTGTACACGCCCTGGCACAGGGTGTTGGAGCCCATGGTCATGGGAACGATGCTGCCGTCGCACACATTGGTGCGCAGGGCCGCCCTGATTTCCGCGTCGGAGAAGGTCTCGCCGCCGAAATACCGCTCCATCATCTCCTCGCTGGTCTCGGCCACGGCCTCCATCAGCGTGTCGCGGTACAGCTCCAGGTTCGCCTTGTTGTACTCGGGGATCTCGCAGTCCACCACTTCCTTGCCCTGCCAGCGGTGTCCGGTCTCGGAGACTACATTCACGTAGCCAACGAATTTCTCGCTCTCGCGGATGGGCAGGTTGAAGGGCGCCATCTTCTTGCCGTAGAGGTTCGTCATGTCCTCCACCACCTGGCGGAAGGAGGCGTTGTCCACGTCCATGTTGGACACATAGACGAACCTGGGCAGCTTGTACTTCTCGCACAGCTCCCATGCCTTCTGGGTGCCCACCTCGATGCCGGACTTGCCGTTCACCACGATGATGGCCGCGCCTGCGGCGCTGACGGCCTCCTCGGCCTCGCCCACGAAATCGAAATAACCGGGGGTATCTATCACGTTAATCTTGTACCCTTCCCACTCGATGGGGATAATGGAGGCGTTGATGGAGAACTTGCGCTTCTGCTCTTCCTTGCTGTAGTCGCTCAGGGTGTTGCCGTCGGCTACCTTGCCCATTCTGGATGTGATGCCGGACAGATACGCAAAGGCCTCTGCCAGACTGGTCTTGCCGCTTCCACCGTGGCCCAGCAGTACGACGTTGCGAATCTTGTCAGTTGTGTAGACTTTCATTTGACTTTCCTCCAATTTCTATGTAATTTTGGGTATTTCGACATGATGATGATAAGCGATTCAAATCCCATGAATCCATTTTACTAGACAATTCGCATTTTTACAAGACAATATTGGCATTTGCCTTAATATTTTTCTTCTGAGGACATCAAAAGCAGCAGGGGCTTTCCGCTCCCCTGCCGCTTCTGGCGATGTGCATAACATATACTTATTCGGCTGCGGGCGTCTTCCAGTGGTAGGGCTCCTCCAGCGGCCATGACAGGCCCAGGTTCGGCAGCTCCAATGGCAGCTCCCCTTCCATATAATAGTAGATGTCCAGCGCGTCCGGATTGCCCAGCTCCCCGGTAAAGCCCATCTGCAGCGTCTTCTGGATGCTGTCCAGTATGGTCTCCGCCAGCTGTCCGGCATCATACATATGGAACTCCTCCTTCTGCGGATCCGGCGGGCCGGTGAACAGCGACGATTCCCCGGACAGGCATACGCTCATGCCGCCCTTGCCGGTGGTGACCGTCTCCGCCAATGTGAGGTTCCAGCCTGTCAGATCCGCTATGCCCTGTATCAGCAGCTCCGGCGTCAGCGCGCCCTCATAGGCATAGGGATATTCGCCAAAGCCCGAGGCCCGGGTGCCGATGTACAGCGTTGCCGTCTGGCCTTCCGCCGGGGTGTCCGGTTCAGCGGGGCTTTCCGGGGAAGCATCCCCTGCAGGCGGCGTGTCCACAGACGCGGCCTCGCTGGATTCAGGGGTCTCCGTGGATGCCGCCTCGCCAGGTTCAGCCGTCTCCATCGGGGCGGCTCCTCCGGGCTCAGCCGTCTCCGCAGGCGCTCCTCCGCCGGGTTCCAATGTCTCCTCAGGCGCTAACTCGACGGGTTCTAGCCCTGTCGTCGAAGTTTCTTCGGGTGCCGCGGACATGCCGCAGCCTACCAATGTCATGCAGAGCATCAGCCCTGCCACTAAAAACATCTTTTTCATATGTCCTGTCCTCCTTGTTGTCTGTTCTGTTTCGCTTTTTTACCGTCCCTGACAATCTGTCCCCGTAGCAGGCACTGCCTTTCCTCAAAATCGATGGCACTGCGCAGCGACTCCAGTATGTCCAGAATAGCCGCCGTCCAATCCGTCTGCCCTTCCCTGCGGGAATCCTCCAGCTCCTTTGCCAGAAGCCCCACCATGAAATCCGCATGGGACGCGGACAGATGGACCGTTATGGATGAGCGGGTGTCCTTCGGGGCTCTTTTGCGGCGCGTCATGGCCGTCGCTGCGGGCTTTCCGGTATGGCTTTCCTTTGCTCCGGCCCATCCTCCGGGGCATGGCGGATGCGACAGGCTAAGCCGCATCGCATCCGTTTGTATAAGCGTCGTTTCAGCTCCATAGACATTCCTCCCATGGTTCTCTTTCTGTCGGCCCGTTTCCAAAAAAGCCGGGCGCGGCCTCCTACTGCATGGTACGAAAAGTTTTGGGAGAAATCAATAGCTCCTGCATGAACGGACGAAATCCTACATGAATGGACAGCCGGAACCGTTGACGGAGCCGTCCATCCATGGTACGCTTACCTCAGAAAATGGGAGGGATTCGAGATGAAGAACTGGGTACGCTTTGGGGCGGCGGCAGTCCTGACCGTTACGCTGTGCGCCGCTTTCGGGGGGCTGCTGCTGGCCTGCATGGAGCCAATGGAAGACCGGGCCTATGACCTGTCCCTGCAGTGGGAGGGCGAGGCCATGCCGGAGGACTGGAGCTACGACCAAAAGGGCTGGACGACCTTCACTCAGGAGGGCAGTGTCGTGACGGAGCTGTCCCCGGACGGGCTGGGAGGCTTTACGGGCCTGGACGCTCCGGGGCAGACCTTCTATTTCTCCCGTGTGCTGACGGAGGAGGTGGACAGGCCCGTCCTGCGCCTGGATACGGGAATCTACGGCTGCGCGGTCTTCCTGGACGGCAACCTGCTCTACACCGACTGCCCGGAGCTGGACAACCGCATCGGGCACCTGCGGCTGCCCATGCCGGAACGGAGCCGGGAGGAGCCTGTGCTGGTGACGCTGCCGGAGGACTATGCCGGAAGAATCCTGACCGTCGCCCAGTCCACCCACCCCTCCGGCGGCGAAAAGCAGGAAGACGTATCAGTAGTCTATCCATGCCCCGTGGCGCTGTACTGCGGGTTCGCCTATGAGAGCGCCCTGATTGCGGACAGCTTCCGGACCGCCGTGCCCGGGGCCCTGGCCTTTGCCGCCGGGACGCTGCTCCTGGCGCTGTTCACCCTGCAATGCCTTCGGGGCATGCCGGATCCGGGGGCGCTGTGCGGCGGGCTGACGGCTTTTTTCTGGCTGGCAGGCCGTCTGGCCCTGGCGTTCCTTCCCAATGCCTGCCTGGGGCCCCTGCCAGTGGACGCGGCGATGCTGGCCCGCGACCTGTCCCTGGCGCTGCTGTTGGCGTTCCTGGCCTCCCGGCTGGCAGGCTGGCGGCAGGTGCTTCTCCGGGTGGCTGCCGGAGCCCAGGGCGTGGCGGTGGCTGTGGATGCCGTTCTACAAATTACAGGGCGGCTCACATTCCCCTTTGCCGGGGCTATGCCCGCGGTGGGGCTTGTGGGGCTAGCGGCGGCGTTTTTCTGCGGCGCTCTGGAATGGAGGGGGAGCTGGTTCTATCGGTGCTTCTGCCCTCTGACGGCGCTGGGAATCGTCCTGTGGGCGGCATCGGGGCGCTGGCGGTTTCCGGGCAGCGCGCTGGGGATACCGGGGCTGATTCTCTGGCCCCTGGCCGGAATCATGACGGCGGCGGCACTGGCCACGGCTCTGGCGGAGGCAGCCTGCAGGGAGATTGCCCGCCGGACGGAGGCGCGGCTGCTGGCCCGGAGGAGCGAGCTGGCCCGGAGGAGCGAGCTGGCCCAGCGCGGCTATGATGCCATGCGGCGGCAGAACGAACAGGTCATGATGCTCCGCCATGATATGATGAAGCATTTCCGGCTCCTGCGGCAGACCACACGCGACGAGAGGACAGCGGCCTATCTGGATGAACTGATGGGGGAGAACGAGAAGATATGCCCTGTGGTACAGAGCGGGAACGAGTTGCTGGACATCATCCTGAACGGAAAGCTGAACGCCGCCGCTGATGCCGGAATCCAGGTGGAGCTGAACTGCACCCAGGCTCCGGACAAGCTGCCTCTGACGGACGCGGAGCTGTGCTCCCTGCTCATGAACCTTCTGGACAATGCGCTGGCGGCGGCCGCTGCGCCGGGCGTGGCGCGACGGTATATCCGGCTGGACATGCGCATCCGGAACTGTTTTTTCGTATTCACCTGTGAAAACGGGGCCACCCTGGAGTGGATCCGCAGGAAATCGCCCCAGGGGGACGGCCTAGGCCTGAAAATCGTCCGGCAGATTGCGGAGCGGTACGGGAATCTGTCCAAAACGGAATATGGCGACGGCTTCTACCGGGTGACCGTAGCGCTGCCCCTGTGTCAGCCGCTCAGATAGTCTACCAGCCGCTTCCGTAAGCCGTCCAGCCGGTACTTGCTGACCGGCAGGATCTCCCCGGTGGTCAGCTCCAGCTCCCGGCTGCGGATATAGCCCGCATAATCCAGATTCACCAGGTAGGAGCGATGGCAGAGGGCGAACTGACGTTCCGGCAGCAGCGCCGACAGGTCGGAGAATTTCAGGCTGACATCCTCCGGCCCGTCCCTCAGGACAAGCCTCGTCCCCCGCCCCATGGCCTCCGCATAGAGAATTTCAGAAAAAGGAATCCTGCGCTGCCCCTTGCCGGTGGGCAGCAGGATTTCTTTTTTCTCGCAGAAGGTCCTGTAGCAGTACAGCAGCGCCTCCCGCAGCCGGGGGCCTTCCACGGGCTTCGCCAGATAGCGGGCGGCGCAGACCTCGTAGCCCCGCAGGGCCATCTCCCGGTTGGAGGAGATGAAGACAATGGCGGTACTGTCCCCCAGCCCCCGCAGAACGGCGGCAAGCTCCATCCCGTCCAGCCCCTCCATCATCACGTCCAGCAGAAAGATATGGAATCGCGTACCGCCCTAGATGGCTTTTAGCAGAGCGCTCCCGCTCTCGTATCCGGAGACGGCGCAAGAGATCCCCTCCTCTCTCATGAGTTCACCAGTCAGCTTCATGGTCTGTCGGAGATCCGCCTGTTCATCGTCACAGACGGCGATATGTAGTTGTGCATTCGGATCTTCCAGCGTCATGCGTGCCCCCGGTTCCTGTTTTTACCAATTATAGCATGGATTTCCCCGGATGCAATGGATTTTCCTGTTGACTTTCGCGCTTTAAACTATTATAGTGGAACAGGAAGGAAATCTTCTTCCATCACCTAGAATCACTGAGAAACGAGGGAATGCCATGTCTCACACAACCTGCGGCTTTATCGGCCTGGGGCTGATCGGCGGATCCATCGCCAGGGCCCTGAAAAAATATGTCCCGAATGTGGAAATCGTCGCCTACGACATCAACAGGGAGGCGCTGCTCCTGGCAAAGGAGGAGGCCGTGGCCGATGTGATCGCCGACGCCATCGATGAGAGCTTTGCCGGGTGCGACTATCTGTTCCTTTGCGCCCCTGTGCAGAAAAACGATGCCAACCTGGCCGCCGTGAAGTCCGTCATGAAGCCGGACTGTCTGCTCACCGACGTGGGCAGCGTGAAGACCGCCATCCATGAAGCCGTGCGGGAAGCCGGGCTGGAGAGCCGCTTCATCGGCGGGCATCCCATGGCAGGCAGCGAGCGCGTGGGCTTCGCAAGCTCCAAGTCTTCCCTGCTGGAGAACGCTTACTATATCCTGACCCCCACTGCCGCTGTCCCCCCGCGGAAGCTGGAGGACTATCGGGAGCTGGTGGCGAAAATGGGGGCGATCCCCCTGGTGCTGGATTACCGGAAGCATGATTATGTCACGGCGGCCATCAGCCATCTGCCCCATGTCATCGCCGCGTCTCTGGTGAACCTGGTGCGGGAGCATGATTCCGAGGATGGCATCATGAAGATGGTGGCTGCCGGGGGCTTCAAGGACATCACCAGGATCGCCTCCTCCTCCGCGGCCATGTGGCAGCAGATCTGCCTGACCAACGGCTCCAATATCTCCTCGCTGCTGACGGACTATATCCAGTCTCTAACGGAATTTCGTGAGCAATTAGACGGCAAAAAAGGCGATTCCCTCTACGGACAGTTCGAGAGCGCCCGCGTCTACCGGGATTCCTTCATCAGCGCCTCCAGCGGGCCGATCAAGCCCGTCTACGGCATCAGCGTGGACATCGACGACAAGACCGGGGCCCTGGCCCGCATCGTCACCCTGCTGGCGGAGCATGACATCAGCATCAAGAACATCGGCATCACCCACAACCGGGAATCCGAGGACGGGGTGCTGAAGCTGGAGTTCTACGGGGAAGGGGCCCTGGCGGAGGCGGCGGGCCTCCTCGCCGCGGAGGGCTATGCCCCGCGCACCCGCGCCTGACCTTCCCTCGCAGCGATCTGCCATGCCTTCCTGCGCAGTCGAATAGGGGAAAGCTTCCCCTGCCCGCCGCGCGGCCCTTGCGCCACCTTAGCGGCATATTTCGCGGGCCTATGCATAAAAAGAAGGCAGAAGCCCCACCGCTTTTGCCTTCTCGACTTTTTCCCCATGCTTCAGGAACCTTCCTCCGCACGGTCCATCGAGGCTTTCGCCCCTCTCCCCGCCCTGATCCTCCGCCACAAGGCCGCCACGCAGATGCACAGCAGCATCCCGAACGCGCCGCCGCAGGTATCCAGCAGCACGTCCCAGGGGCTAGCCCAGCGCCCCGGCACGAAATACTGGTGAATCTCATCACAGGCCGCGGAGAGGAACACCCATGCCACAGTCAGCAGGTACATCCCCCTCCCACGTTTCATCCATTGGCTCAACAGCGTATACACCAGAATCCCCATGCACGCATACTCCGAGAAATGGGCCAGCTTCCTGATGGGATGCTCGAAAGCCGCCGCCAGCCCGGCCCTCCTGGCCTCGCTCCAGTCCGCGCCGGACAGGGAACCCAGGATTTCCACGCATCTGGCGGAGACCTGCTGGCTCAAAGAGCCGGACTGCTCGGCATCCTGGGCGGAAAACCGGAAGATGATGCCGTACAATGCTGCCAGCAATATCCCGGCTATGGCCGACACCGCCCATCTGCGCAGGGCTTCCCGTCTCATCTTATTCGCCATGTACCGTCTGGTATACCTCTATCCTGGCGGAATCCATCTCCGGCATGCCGATGAAGATGGCTCCGTAGCCATAGCCGCCGCCCTTCAGCTCTATCCGCACGATCTGCAGGAAAGCGTGTATCACTTCCTTCGTCCAGATGGTCAGATAGGCCTCGTACACCTCTCCGATCTGCAGCGCCTCCGTGCAGTCAAAGCCCACGCCGGTCTTTGACACGTCTGAAATATGGATGGTCACCTCATGTCCCGTGTTCCCGTCCAGCCTCTTAATTACCAGCTTGGACTCCAGATCAGTCCTTCTCGTCCTTCTTCTATCCTGTTCCATAAGCCACACCTCTCCTTTGTCCGGTGAAATCGCCTCCACCTGCTCTATAGGTCAAGTATACCATTTTTTGCGTTGCACCACAAGACATAATTTCGGAAACTGCGGCCGGGCAAAAAAACGGCGGAAAACCCGCAGGGCCACCGCGAAAAATCCTCACTGGGATGCCCGGGAGCCCCCGGCACATGCCTCCATCCTCCTGCAGTGGGCCCTGCACTCCTCCCAGTGGGAATCCACCAGCTCCCGCTCCATCCTCACGATTTCCCCGTGACGGCGCAGCCACAGCCAGAACATGATGGCGAAATAGGGGGAGAAGAACCGGAACAGCCGCAGGAACCCGCTGGAGCTGGTGCGGAAATACGCGGACTTCTCCTGCCAGAGCAGGAGGAACCGGAACAGCACGGACTTCTCCCTCTCCCGCTCCACCCTGCACAGACGCGCCACCTCTTGATTGTGCAGGAGCCTGGTGGGGCTGTTGAAGTTGGATATGGAGGTGCCGGAGATACGGTAGAGGATGAAGGGGCGGTTCACATAGGCTACGCGGATGTCTTCGTTTTCTCCCAGTATCTTCTGGAAGCATGCCCTGTCGTTGACCGTCCGGAACTTCAGGATGAAATCCAGAACCTCCTGCGACAGCAGGGACCTGCGGTACACGGCGGTGCCCATCACCGGGCAGCCCAGCCGCACGGCCCGGTGCAGCGTCCTTCCCCTGATGAAGTTCTGCAGCGCCACCTCCAGGTAGGTGCCGTAAGTCCTTATGACATCGCCGAATCCGGTGAATTTCAGGAAGGCGGTGCACACGATGTCCGCCTCGTCCAGCCTGTCGGTAATCTCGAAGACGTCATAGGGCGCCAGCAGGTCGTCGCCGTTGAGCACGATGAAGCGCTCCCCCTTTATGCATTTCAGGGCCTCCACATAGTTGACGCAGATGCCGCCGTTCTCCCTGCGGAACAGAAGCCTTTCCTCCGCGAACAGGCCTTCGTTCCTCCCCAGCCATCCTCTGACAGCCTCCGGGCTGCCGTCCGTGGAGCCGTCGTCCGTGACGATCAGCTGGAACGCCTGGCCCCGGCCAAATTCCCTGATCTGGTATCTGACGCTCTCCAGCGCCTGCAGGACTACCTGGGCCTGGTTATAGCATGTGACTACAAACGTGAACATAGCTTGCCTTTTCTCCTAAAATATACTATATTAAAATCAAATAGAATCCATACAGAAATGAGGGCGCAAATCTTGATATCCGTAATCATTCCCGTGTACGACGCACAACCCTACCTGCACCGCTGCATCGATTCGGTGCTGGGCTCCACATACAGCGATTTTGAGATCATACTGGTGAACGACGGCTCCACGGACCGCAGCCCGGACATCTGCAGGGCATACGCGGAAGCCGACAACCGTGTCATTTATATCTCCCAGGAAAACCAGGGCGTGTCCGCCGCCAGGAACCGGGGGCTGGAAGCGGCCCGGGGGGAATGGATCGTGTTCCTGGATTCGGACGACTTCATCACCGATGATTATTTAAGCCTGACGGCAGAGGCAGCCTGCGAGGAGCAGGACATGATCCTGTTCCGGTTCGCCCTGCATGCTTCCTCTTCCTCCCGGGACGGGCAAAGCACTGGCGGCTCCGCGGAAAAAGCGCTCCTCTACCGGGGCGAGGAGATAAGGGGGCTGATCAGCCGCATCCTGGTGCCCCGGCCCCTGCCGGAACGGCAGTGCGCCGCCATGGATTTCCGCACCCCCTGTGCAAGGGCATACAGAAGGAGCATCATAGAGCGGTATTCCATTGCTTTTTCAACGGACATCCGGATTGGCGAGGATCTGCTCTTCAATCTGGAGTATCAGCTTCATGTGAAGTCCTGCGCCTGCATCCCGCGGACGGTCTACTTCTATGACATCCATGGGGATTCCTCCTCCCACCATTTCAACCCGGGCCTGCGGGAGAACCATGCAAGGCTGCTGAGGGCCGTCAGGGAGACTCTGGAGAAAAATGGCCTGTTACCCGGGATGGAGCGGGACTACTGCTCCTATGCGCTGGAGAACCTGACCTATGTGCTCATCCGGGAGATATTCAGCCCCTTGAGCCCCAGGCCCTACCGGGAGAGCCGCGGACTCTGCCGCAAGATGCGCCGCGATCCGCTCTACAGGGAGGCGCTCCGGTACAATCTCTCCACCGGCATCCTGCCCCGCAGGGTTCTGGCAGGCGCCTTCTGGCTGCGCTGTTATCTCCTCACGGCCCTGATCTCCCGGGTAAGCTATGCCTGGCTGGAGCGCAGGTAAAGCTGCCGGGAGATTCTCCAGGGTGCACAGCGGCATGAGGCAGCACGCAGCGGCCCCTAGGTCAGTTTTCCCTCTTTCCCGCGCATATCTTCCGGTAGAGGGGATAAATCTTTTCCTCCACCCAGGCGTTGACGAAAAACGCCCAGATGACCTCCTTCAGCGCGTCCCCCAGGCGTAAGCTCCCGCAGCGGCGCAGCTGGCCCAGGGCCTTCAGGGCCTCCCTCCAACGATGGTATTTCAGGGAGATCCGGTAGCGGCGGGCTGCTTTCCAGGCCGTGATGCGCCGTCTCGAGGCCTCGTCCTCCATACCGCAGATTTCCGCGATATCGTCCACCAGGCTCTCATAGTCGGCGTATTTTTTCTCCTCCTGGGCCTGGTTCAGCCCTGTCCTGGAATGGCTCCCGGCCCTCACCGCCACGCCGTAGAGCTCCTCCCGGAGGGTAGGGCATTTATGCCGGTATACAAAGGGCAGCAGCATCTGGAAATTCTGCCCTACGTCATACTCCGGGATATGGCGGTCGGGATAGATGCGGAAAAAAGGCTCTGACCTGAGCATGTAGCAGCCGCAGCAGACGAATGTCCTGGACTCCAGGATGTCCCAGAAGAGCTCCTCTCTGGACAGATCCCCTCTCTGCTCGTCGGCCTTGTCCAGACGCTCTTCCGTGCTTTCGTCAAAATAATAGGACACGGACCTGACGCATTGGTACTGGGGGCGGCTTTCCAGGAACGCCACCCTTCTCGCCACGGATTCCGGCTCCAGCACATCGTCGCTGTCGGGCCAGATCAGGTACTCCCCCGTCACATAGGGAAGCCCTGCGTTGATGGCGGCCGAGGCGTTCTTATGGGGCGCCTGCACGATGCGGTAGGCGTAGCCTCTGACGGCGAACCTTTCCCGATAGCTCTCCGCCACCTGTAAAGTGGCATCCCCGGAGCCGTCGTCCGCAAGAATCATCTCTATCTGGGAATAGGTCTGGGCCAGCACGGAGTCCAGCATCCCCGCCAGATGCGCCTCCCCGTTGTACACCGGCGTGACGATGGAGACCAGCCCCTCCTTCCACCTGCTTTCCTCTGAAGCCATGTTCCTTCCTCCCGTTTCCATCCAATTTCATCCCATTTCCAGAATGCCTTAAGCCCTGTTTTCCGCTTTACACTTCCCGCGGCACCCTATTTCACCCGCAGGATTTTCCTGTCCTCAATCTTATATACCACATCGCACTCATTGGCCAGGCTCATGTGGTGGGTCACCATGATCAGGGTCTTGTTCTCCTTGATCTGGCGGATGGAGTCGATGACCGCCATCTCCGTCTCCATGTCCAGCGCCGCCGTGGCCTCGTCCATCACCAGCAGCTCGAAGTCCTTGTACAGCGCCCGGGCCAGAGCAATCCTCTGCCGCTGCCCTCCGGAAATGGCGGTTCCGTTCTCCCCGATCAGGGTGTGCACCCCCTCCGGCATCCGCTGGACGTCCTCCCATATCTGGGCGCATCGCAGGCATTCCTCCACCCTCGCCTCGTCGATCTCCCTCTCGTCCTCGAAAAACGCCACATTGTTCTGCACGGTCTCCCCGTTCAGGTACACGGTCTGGGGGATGTAGCTCACCAGCTCGCCCATGCTGGCCCTGCAGGGCCCCTGGGAATCCCTCTGTTCTACGATATCGTAGTCATCAAAGAACACATGGCCGCCCTGGGGCTTCAAAAGGCCCAGCAGGAGATCCACGAAGGTGGTCTTCCCCGCCCCGGAAGCCCCGATGATGGCGATGGAACAGCCCACCGGAATGTCGATGGAGGCGTCCTCGAATATCTTCACCCTGTCATTGTAGCCAAAGGTCAGGTTCCTGACGCTGACCCCCTTCTCAAAGGTCAGGCGCTTCTGGCGCAGCTGCCCCAGGCGGCCCTCCTCCTCCTTAATCTCGGCATATTTCCCCATGCACTCCCGGATGGCCTCAAAGGCCTTCCCGGCGAACTCCACATTGTTCATCCCGCTCAGGATGGTATAGGCCATGGGCAGCATCCTGACCAGAGCCGTGATGTACACCACCATGGGGGCCAGCACCGTGGCCAGGTTCGTGCCGAACACGAGAATCACCGCCAATATCACGAACATGGCCGCCATGATGGAATTCTGCAGGATGACGGCGATGCTGTTCAGCTTGTATCTGTATTCCCCCTGCACCTGGGCGTAGTCGCTGCTGGCCTCTCTGTATTTCCCCAGGACGAAGGCGGAACGGTCGTCTATCTTCATCTCCTTGAAGGAGCCGTAGGCGATGGTGATCTGGGAATTGGCCTTGATGGAGCAGGCCCGAGACTTCTCTCCGTAGGCCTTCATCCGGGCCCGCATCCGGACGAACACAAAGGCCATGAGCACAAGCAACACGGCGCAACTGGCCACTCCCATCCATTTGGACACATAGATCAGCATCACCCCGTAGCCCGCCATGGTGACGGCGTTCACCAGAATCCCGATGTAGTCCATGATGATCTGGATACAGCTGGTGGTGTCGTTGCGGACCATGTTCAGGGCCTGCATGGCGCTCTTTTTGTTGTGCTCCGTCAGATCCTCCTTAATCGTCAGCTCGTAAATCTTCATGGACAGCTTCTGGGCCCCGTTGTATACGAACCGGTTGGAGACCTTGCTCTTGTAGAGCTCGAAGAGGCATTTCAGCAGGGACAAT
>CAMTBF010000038.1 GCA_947068385.1 uncultured Lachnospiraceae bacterium | reverse complement strand
AACTTCTGGCAATGGCTTGTTTTTACGTGGTGGAACTGCTGGTTTATTGTTCTTTGATTTCCTGCTGTCGGATGAAGGCTATATGCTGTGCAAATATGGTATTGAGGGAGAATCCTACGAAATCGTGGACGGCGAACTGGTGGCAGATATAGAGGCGAGGGACGAGAAGTACCCCAGCTGTACCATGCTGCAGTCCCTTGGCTCCTGGATACACGAGCTTCCGGATGGCATGGAGAATGACCGCGGGGAATATGACTGGTACAGGGAATGGCTGCCCGGCTATGTGGCACAGGCGGAGGCCACCGACATGTCCCATTACAGCCCGGAGGCCAAGGCCGCGTTCGTCCAGCTGGAGAGCGATTTCACCTACAAGCCCACAGATGACATGCTGCGGATCATGATGGGCAAGGAGCCTGTGGAGGCCATGTGGAACCAGATTCTGGACGAATATCGTTCGGCTGGCGTGGAAGAAGTCATCGCGCAGGTGAATGAGGCGATGAAATAGAGGAGAGACAGGATATGATCATCGATTGCCATACCCATCTGGCCGCGGCAGAGCATCTGGGCGGCGAGATGTTGGAAGGGGCCAGGCGGGCGTGGGGGCCTGCCTGCGACCTGACAGCAACACCCGAGGCGCATGCGGCTGCCATGGAGGAATGCGACGTGGCCATCGTGCTGCCCATTGACGCGGAGGAGATTGGCTACGCGGTCCCCAACAGGTATGTGGCGGACTATGTGAATGCCGATCCCGCCCGCCGCATCGGATTCGCCAGCGTGAACCCCAATCGGCCGGGAGCGGATAAGATTTTGGAGGAGGCTGTTCTGGGGCTGGGGCTGAGAGGGCTGAAGCTGGGGCCGATTTACCAGAAATTCAATCCCGCATCCCCGGCGGCCTATCCCCTGTACGCCATGGCAGACCGGCTGCGGATACCCATCATGTGGCATCAGGGGACCTCCTATGTGGAGAACGGGCCGTTGGAATACAGCAATGCGGTGCTGCTGGATCCGGTAGCCAGAAGCTTTCCGGGGCTGAAGATGGTGATAGCCCATCTGGGGCATCCCTGGTTTGCGGAGACGGCCTGTGTGGTGCGCAAGCACCCCAATGTATACACGGACATGTCGGCGCTCTCCACCCGTCCCTGGCAGATGTATAATGCCATGATCACGGCCCTGGAATATGGGATTGAAAAGAAGATATTGTTCGGGACGGATTTCCCCTTCTTCACGGTAGAGCGCACCATTGCGGCCTTTCGCGACATCAACAGGATCGTGGAGGGGACCAGCCTGCCCAGGGTGCCGGAGCAGGTGATTGAGGATATCATCCATCGCAATGCCCTGGAGATCCTGGGGTTGGATTGAGAGAGGAAGGGAGGCGGTATGTGGCATGAAGATCAGTTCAATCGAGCTGATACCGGTTATGCTGCCCTATAAGGCACCGGTCAGCGATGCCTGGGGACTCTATGACAGCGTGCGCTATAGCATCGTGCGCGTCACCGGGGAAAGCGGCCTGAAGGGATACGGAGAGGTTTCCCTTGCCTGGTTCGGCGGCGTCCATGATTTGTGCAGAGAGGCTCAGAGGGAATGGGTTCCGCGCCTCATCGGCCTGGATACCTCACAGATTACATATATCAATTCCGTCCTGGACGAGTGCTGTACCTTTTCACGGCGCAGCCTCCTGGTAAAGGCAGGGATAGAGATGGCTGTCTGGGATCTGCTGGGCAGGGAGCGAGGCCTTGCGGTGTACGACATGCTGGGAGGCAGGGTGCGGAACCGCATCGCTCTCACCGGAGCGGTGGCGATGCTGCCGCCGGAGGAAATGGTGGCACAGGCCAGGGAGGCCGTGGATGCCGGCTATCGGGAGCTGAAGGTCAAGGTGGGCCTGGAGGAGAAAAAGGATCTGGATACCGTGTCCAGGATTCGGGCCGCGGTTCCGGATGACATCCGGCTGAGAGTGGATGCCAACATGGCGTGGAAGGATCGAAAGACAGCCAGGCGCATGATGGACGCCCTCTATGGCTATGGGGTCGAAATCGTGGAACAGCCTCTGGACTACCGTGACCTGGAGGGAATGGCCTGGCTCAGGAACAATACGCCCTGCCGCATCCTTATAGACGAGGGGATCTGGGACTGGCGGGACGCGGCCAGGCATGTCCTGGCGGGAGCGGCCGATTTGTTCCATGTATATATCTGCGAGGCGGGCGGCATCCAGGGGGCCAGGCGGATATTCGATGTGGGAGGCGCCTTCGGGACGGGCTGTACCATCGGGTCCATGCCGGAGGCGGTGGTTGGGGCCTGTGCGGCGGCCCATGTGGCGGCGGCCATGCCGAACCTGTCGGTATATCCTTCCGATATACGCGGGTTTACGGTATTCGCTGAGGATGTGGCCACCAGCGCCATGAAAGTCCGGAACGGCTGTCTGGAGCTGCCGGAAGGCCCCGGGCTGGGCTTTGAGATGGATGAGGAGAAGCTGGAGGCGCTGCGGGCAGACAGGAGCTAGCATGATTTTACAGAAAATGACAAGACCGGAGATCATGGAGGCGGACAGAGGGGCCGTGGTAGTCCTGCCTCTTGGCTCTACGGAGCAGCATGGCCTGCACCTGCCGGTGGATACGGATGCCAGGATAGTGGAAGCCCTGTGTCAGGCGCTGGAGGGCCGCCTGCCGGAGCGGGTGCTATTGGCGCCTGTCATGTGGCTGGGCCATTCTCCCCACCATCTGGAGTTCGGCGGTACCCTTAGCCTCCATCATGAGCTGTACAGCAGGATGCTGACGGAGGTCATAGAATGCTTCGCGGGGATGGGCTTCACGCGGATCCTGATGGTCAACGGCCACGGCGGCAACGGGATGCCCATGGCCATTGCCCAGCAGGAGGTGAAGCTGCGGCGGCCCGGGCTGCGGCTGTGCGGCTGCGCGTACTGGGAGATGGCCAGGGAGGAGATTCTGCGGATCCGGGAAGGCGGGACATACGCCATGGGCCATGCCTGTGAGCTGGAGACCTCCCTCTATCTCTATCTGGAGGAGGACGGGGTGCGTAAGAATCTGATTCGGGACGCGGGCTGCTGCGATGCGCCGGGCTATCTGGGTCTGGGCATGTTCAACAGCGGGCCGGTATCCTATCTGGCCAACTTTGCGGAATTCACGGATACGGGCACCTTCGGCAGGCCCACGCTGGCCTCGGCGGAGAAGGGCGGACGGATTTTCCGGGCTGTCCTGACAGGGCTGGAAAGCTTTGTGGTACAGTTTGGCGAGAGGGAGGCCATGTATGGCCCCCCGCTGACGAGAGAGCCGCCCAGGGAGCGGCCTGAGAGGAGTGGATACATATGAAGCAGGAAATGACATCGAACCGGATCCCGCCTGTGTTCGGACCCTATTCGTCCGCGGTGGCGGTAGATGACATGATTTTCATCTCCGGCAACGCGGGGTATGACAGGAACCAGAAGCTGGTGGGAGAGGGCGACGTGAAGGCACAGACGCGCCAGGCCCTGGAAAACATCCGGATGCTGCTGGAGGACAACGGCGCATGTCTGGACGACATCGTGCGCACTACGGTATACCTCAGTGATATCGCGCTGTGGGCTGACTTTAACGAAGCCTATGAGCCCTTTTTCAGGAAGCCCTACCCGGCCAGAACCTGCATCGGCTGCCAGCTGAACGGCTTCCTGGTAGAGCTGGAGTGCACCGCGAGACGTGGAGCGGGCGAGAGAAGAGCTGCCTGTGGGCGGCAGAATGAGAGGGTGGAATGATCAGGATTGGCGTCATCGGCTGCGGCGACATCGCCGTCACGGCCCATTTCCCTGCGCTGGCGCGATGTCGCCGTGCGCAGATTGCGGCAATTAGCACCAGGCGTAAGGACAGGCTCGAAGAGCTGCGGGAGCAGTATCAGGTTCCCTTTGCCACAACGGATTACCAGGAGCTGCTTGACAGGGAGGATGTGGATGCCGTCATAGTGGCCACGCCGCCCTGGGTGACCCCGCAGGTGGTGATTCAGGCCCTGGAGAAGGGGAAGGACGTGCTGTGCGAGAAGCCTGTGGCCATGACCATCGAAGAGGCCCGGCGCATGCAGGATACGGCAGACCGCACGGGCAGGAGGCTGATGGTGGGCATGACCTACCACCACGACCCTATCCTCCACAGGATGAAGGAATGGGTGCGCGGCGGCAGAATAGGGTCTCCGGTGCTGTACAGGGTGGCCGTCTATGATGAGCGCTGGGATCCGGAGGAGAACCCGGAGCATTACAGGCGCATCCTGGAGACCATGGAGCATGGCTCCCCCTCCGTACATGAGGGCTCCCATATCTTTGACTGGCTCCATGTGGTCGGGGGCGCGCAGCCCAAAAGCCTTACCAGCTACGGCTTTCGCAGCAGGCCGGAATTCCCCGCGTCCAACTATGACATCACCATTCTGGACTATGAGGGCGGCGACAGGGCCAAGATTGAAATAGGCTGGTTCTTTACCTGCTTTCCGGAATTTGACTTCGAGGCGGTGGGGCCCTTCGGCATCGCGTCCATGAACAGCCATAAGCGGTATGCCAGACTGCAGACCGGGGAAGGGACGGAGGAATATGTGGATGCGGCGGGCTGGTGGGAGCATTGCTTCGACCTGCAGACCAGCCGCTTCATCGATCTGGTGGAGCATGGGGGCCGCTGTGAGCCCTGCATCGAGGATGCCATCTATACCATGCGGGCCACGGATGCGGTGCGCATGTCCATGGAGCAGGGCAAGACCATATATTTTGAGGATTGAATGAAAAACTTGAATGCTACAGGAGGAAACCATCATGATGATATGGACGAAGAGTTCCTATGAAAATATTTTTCAGGATACCGCCATGCCCTATGACTATGCGGAGAGGGAGTACAGCCTTGTCATGGCGAAGAACGAGAGGGAGTCCTTCCAGATCCTGGCGCGTAGCGAGGACAGCTTTACCATCCGCAGTGTCACCTTTACGGATTTGGTCTGTGGGGAGGAGCGGATCGCGGCCTCACGGATGAGCTATGGGTTCGTGGAGTATGTATTCACCCAGGACAATACGGTGGGCGTGGCAAAGGAGAGTCTGATTCGGGAAGCGCCGGCCTGGTATCCGGATCCCATATCAAACGATCGTTCCATAAAGGTTCCGGCCAGGACGACCCAGTCTGTCTGGATTACGGTATATGTCCCCGCAGATGCGGCCCCCGGGCTGTATCAGGGTCGTGCCACTGTCCATACCAGCCAGGGGGATCATGCCGTCGAGTTTAACGTGGAGGTCTGTGACGTGACCATCCCGGCCGCCAATGAGGCGGCGCTGATCTACAGCCACCATCAGCAGATGCTGAGCAATTTCTGGATGGACAGCTCCAGTGATTCCGTCTACCATACCTATGGCTATGAGCGCTGGTCTGAGGGCTGGTGGGAGGTGATAAGGGATATCGCGGAGCAGATGCGCGCCCATCGGCACAACACGCTGTTCGTGAACCTGCAGCAGCTTTTGCTGGACGGAGGGAGCACAGTGGATGAAAATGGCGTCTACACCTTCAACTGGTCAAAGCTGGATGAATATGTGGGCTTTTTTCTGGACGCGGGGGTAATCAGATGGGTGAACTGCATGCATCTGACCAGTGTGGAGCTGAAGAGCTATTATTTCATAGCATGTGTGCTGAAAGCGGATGAGCAGGGAAATATGGTGCTGGCCGGAGAACCCTGTGAGAGCGAGGCCACGAAGAACTGGCTGAGGCAGCTCCTGCCTGCCCTTCAGGCCCATGTGGAGGAGCGGGGCTGGCTGGATTTCTGGGAGATGCATGTGGGGGATGAACCCATGAATGATGTCCAGAGAGAGCAGTATAAGCATCTTCTTGCGCAGATGCGCCAATATGCGCCCAGGATGATGGTATGCGATGCGGTGTGCAGCCTGGATGGAGCCAGGTGGCTAGCAGAATATGGCGTGGACATTATCGTGGCGATTGAGGATGTCTATGACGGGAACCGGGAATTCTTCGAGGAGCTCCGCCGGAAGGGGACGAGGATCTTCCTGTATAATTGCTGCGGGCCTGCGGGCACCTGGCTCAACCGTTTCGTGGACAGGCCGGTATGGGAGATGCGCACGCTGGGCTGGCTGCTCTATGCGTGGGATATCCCCTGCTTCTATCATTGGGGATACAGCTTCTGGAATACCTGGACCCACAATGAGCCCATCACCATCGCGGAGGAGCCCAGCAAGGGGGATCATTACACCATCTACCCGGATCCCCACAGCAATCGGGTGCGCTCTTCCATCCGTTATGAGGCCAACCGGGACGCGGCGGAGGACTTTGAGCTGCTGACCATTCTGGGAAGGAGGGATCCTCAGTACGCCAAAGAGCTGGTGGCCAGGATTGCCCGGGACAGCCATACGGAGTACACCAGGAATATCCGTCTGATGATCGAGACCAGGAAGGAGCTGGTGCGGGCCGCCGCCGGGCAGGACTGCAGGACGGGGCAGAAGGACGACGGAAGATGAGGCGGGACTGACAGAACAGCAGATATTGGCACAGCCGGAAGGGCGCTGCCACATCCGGAGACTGGGGAAGGAGAAGATGAGATATGTTACGGATTGACGCCCATGTGAACCTGGGCAACGGCAGATACAAGAAGCAGGATATCGCCACGATCTTGAAGGGAATGGAAGACAATGGCATAGACAGATGCGTCCTGTGCCCGGTGGAGGAATATCTCACGGTGTACAATGGGGAGGGCAACCGCATGCTGACGGAGGCATGCCGACAGTACCCGGACAGGTTCTACGGCTTTGCGGTGGCCAATCCCTGGTATGGGGAAAGGGCGGTACGGATGCTGAGGGAGGCCTTTGAGGCAGGGCTGCACGGCGCTTTCTTCGTCTCCTCCCTGCAGGGGTTTTCCATCGATGACGATATCGTAGACCCGCTCATGGAGGTCTGCCGTGAGTTTGGAAGACCTGCGTATTTCCACACCGCCACACCGGCCTTTGCCCTGCCGCTGCAGCTGGCGTATCTGGCCAGGCGGTTCCCGGAGGTGGATTTCATCATGGGGCACTGCGGGGCAAACGACTTCGTGTATGACATCGATGCCTCTATGTATAAGACGCCCAATCTCTACCTGGAGACCAGCCTGAGCTACTGCGAGACCATCTACCGGGTAGTGGAGCAGTACCCGGACAGGGTGATCTTCGGCAGCGACTCGCCCAGGAGCCCACAGGGCTTCGAACTGGGCAAGGTGCTTAAATCCACCGGGGACGCCTCGGTGATGGAGAATGTCCTTAGCGGCAATCTGCTGCGCATCCTGAAAGGAGGGGATCGGTCATGAAAGGGTTGATCATCGACACACATGCCCATACCCAGGACGGTATCGGCTGGCTTTCCGGCGGGTATGTCCCTGCCGGCCGCATGGTGGAGATCATGGACGAGAACGGCGTGAAGGAAGCCTGGGTCAGCGCCACCACCGGCCTGCAGAGGGATTTCATAGAGAGCAACAGGCGCCAGTATGAGGAGACGAAAGGGTATCCCGGCAGGTTCGTGAATTTCTATGCGGCCAATCCCAATTATCCGGAGCTCCTGGAGGCGGACGTGAGGAGGAGCATCGAGGACAGGGGATTTCGGGGCATCAAGATGCACCCCTGGATGACAGGCTTTGCCATCGATATCCCGGAGAGCCGACGGATGGTGGAGCTGGCCATCGAGTATGACGTGCCGATTATGTACCATGACGGCACGCCGCCCTGGTCGGAGACGCTGCAGGTCGCGGCCATGGCGGACTACTATCCCGAGGCAAAGATCATAATAGGGCATGCGGGCCTGTTCGACGCCTATCGCTCCGCCATACGGGCCTGCAACACCCATGACAATATCTGGCTGGGCATCTGCGGCCCCTGTGTGGGGGATGCGGCCCAGATCATCCGGGAGGCCAGGACGGACAGGATTGTGTTCGGCAGCGACTTCGCCGCCAGCAATACGGGAAACCTGATGGAGGAGCGGCTGAAGGTGCTGGAGCTGGCATGCCCTGATGAGGAAATCCGCAGGAAGATACTGTGCGAGAATGCCAGACAGCTGATTGCGGAACCCTGTGGAGCATAAGGAGAGAGCGCGTACACGCAAAAGCCTGTACGGGAACGCGCTGTAGGAGGGGACAGATGGGGGAAGTGTATAAGATACCCTGGGCGGAACAGCCTGAGGAGGGCCGGCTGCGGGCAGCGCCTAAGGCCTGGCTGGAGAACTGGTACCCGGTGCCCCAGGGAGCATATCATCCAAGGACATATGGACAGCTGCTGCGGACGCCCTATGGGCTGTATGTGCGCATGGTGTGTGAGGAGTCTGGCCCTATGGCCAGACAGCGCATGCCCAATTGCCCGGTATGCACCGACAGCTGCATGGAATTCTTCCTGAATCCGGATCCGGAGCATGCTGCCTTTCTCAATTTCGAGGTGAATGCCAGGGGAACCATGCTGATGGGACTGAATGTGGACGGGGCGTTTCGCTGCCTGGATCCTGCGCTGCAGGCGGGCTGTTTTCCGGCGGCCTGGGTGGATGAGGAGAAGGGGCAGTGGGAGATGCGCCTCTGTATCCCTGACTCGCTGCTGGTCAGGTTCTTCCCCTCCTATGATTCGGAGAAGACCAGGCAGATGAGGGGGAATTTCTATAAGTGCGGCGATGCCGCCCCCATCCCGCACTATGGCAGCTGGAGCTATGTGAGCAGGAATCCCATTGACTTCCACTGCCCGGAGTGCTTCGGAGAGCTTGTGGCAGGCGAAAGACTGCCCTTCTGAATGGAAGAGCCGCCCGACAGCGGCAGAATGAGAGGAAAGATGACAGACAAAGAACGATTTACCTGGATTAAGGAAAACCTGTATACAGCAGTGGTATGCGATATCCTGGACACCCTGGGATATCGCAATCAGGCCATGCATCATCGCCTGCGGCCGCTGGATGCGGACAACTGTACTTTTGTGGGACGTGCCCGCACCGTGCGCTGGATGGAGGTGAACCATGTGGACGCAGGCAATCCATATGGCAAGGAGATTACCTTCATGGACACCCTGCAAGAGGACGATGTGGTAATCCATTCCACGGATTATGCCGGAAGCAACGCGCCATGGGGAGAGCTGATGTCCACTGCGGCCACCATGCGAGGGGCCGCGGGCTGTGTGTGCGACAGCCAGATCAGGGACTGTGTCCGCATCAAAAGGCTGGGCTTTCCTGTTTTTTACACAGGGATACGTCCTCTGGACAGCAGCGGGAGAGGCATGGTGGTGGACTACGATGTGCCTGTGCGGTGCGGCGATGTCCTGGTTCGTCCCGGGGAACTGGTATTCGCTGATTTCGACGGTGTCGTGGCAGTTCCACGGGAGGTGGAGGAAGAGGTCTTCCGCCTGGCCCAGAAGAAGGCGGGTGCGGAGAACAATACCCGCAGGGAGCTGCTGGAGGGAAGGATGCTGCAGGAGGTCTATGATAAGTACGGCGCGCTGTAGAGAGCAGGCTTGGATGGGGTTGAGGTGATTGCGATGGAGTATGGGGAAAAACGTCTCTGGGTGGGAACGAACGGTTCCACCGGAATCCATGTCCTGCGGCAGGAAGAGCGCGGATGGCGGGAGCTGGTTCATGGAGGCCCGGCCGCGGCGTCCTATCTGGCAGGAGGAGCCGACGGCTGTGTGCTGGCCGCAGTGGAGACTAATGCGTATGAGGGCACGCCCGGCGGGGCAGTGGCGAGCTGCTTTCTGCAGGAGGACGGAGGGCCACCGGAAATACGAATCTGCGATGCGGCAAAGGGGCTGGCGGAGGGAATCTGCCATGTGGCGTATGCGCCAAAAAGCGGGCTGGTATTTGCGTCCAGCTATCCCCAAGGCAGCATTGAGGTGCTGCGGCTGGAGGAGGGCGGACGGCTCCGGGCGCTGACCAGTCTGCAGCGCAGCGGAAGCGGGCCCCATCCGGAGCAGACAGGGCCTCATGCGCACTGCTGTGCGGTGACGGGAGAGGAGCGGCTCCTGTATGTGTGCGATTTGGGGACGGATGAAATCGCACGCTATGGGCTGGCAGACCCGTTTTGGCTGCGAACAGCCCCGTCCGCGCAGATTAGGGAGGGCATATGCCCTCTGGAACCCATACGCCTGCCAACTGGTGCCGGGCCGCGGCATATGGTGCTGAGCAAGGACGAGTCATGGCTTTATGTGGCCTGTGAGCTCAGCAATCAGGTAATGGCCATACGGGCGGTGGATGGCGCGGTTACCCAGATTCTGGACTGCCGCCCTGGGGAGGAGGGCTTCTGCGCACTGTCCTCTATCCGCTTCCCGGCTGATGGAAGGAGCCTTGTGGTGGGATGCCGCGGCATGGACGGAATCTGGAGGATTCCTTTGGCGGAAGAGGGAGGACTGGGCAGGCCGGTGTTTTGCGCCTCTGACGGAAGTTTTCCCTGGGATGTGCTGCCCCTGGATGAGGACATATGCGCCGTCGCCTTCACCCATAGCGGCCGCGTGGAGGTGGGAAGGTGCGGGGAGGAGCGCTGGGAGCGGGAGCAGGCCTGGGCGGTGCCGGATTCCACCTGCCTGTTGCTTCAAAGCGAAAGACAGTAACAAAGGACTGTAAAAACATCAGAGGGTTCCTCTGATGTTTTTATACTTTTTGGGCAATGTGCATTCGGAAAAACAACTTTTGCCACCAGCCGGGCAGGTATGCTATAATCCCTAACAGGAGGCGAGAACGTTTGAAGGATTTTACAGAAAGATACAGGATCCGTATCAAGATTTTCATCTATTTCCTGCTGTTCATGGTGATACCATATATCATCCTGATTTTGGTGGTCAACCGTACCATCCAGGATTATGCGGGGCAGAACGCCGGGGACAACATGGCGGAGACCATGCAGTCCATAGGGAACCAGGTGAAGGCCTCCCTGGAGATGTATGAGAACAGCACCATGGCCCTGTATTACAGCGGGTGCGTGGATATGTTGGAGAGCGGGGAGGCGGATAGGCAGTACATCGAGTCCACCCTTGCCGCCTGCAGCTACCCCTACAAAAACATCCGGGCCGTGTTCCTGAAAAGCGGGGGCGAGGTATATCACGACGAGGCGAACGCCTACAGCACCATGCCGGCCATCATGGAGCTGAGCGAAGAGATGATCGCGGAGCAGGGCGGCAAAAGCATCTGGTTCGCGGTGAACAGCATTTTCGGAAAACGGGGCACGCGGAATTATGTGCTGGCCCGCACCTTGAACGGCAGGCAGCGCAAGGACGTGGGAACCCTGTACTATGTGTTGGGGGAATCCCTGATCAGCCAGGCGTTTGAGCGGCTGCAGATGGAGGACAGCCTCAAATATATGATAGATTCCCAGGGGACGACCCTCTATACCCCGGCGGAGGTCCCTCTGGACGAGGCCGTGAAGGAGGCGCTGCTGGATACACGGGCCTACAGAGGATATTTTATTGCAGGGGAGGATGTGGTGGCGTACAGCCGGATGGAGAATACCGGGTGGATTTTTGTGAGCAGCGTTTCAAAGAAGGCGCTGCTGGAATCCGTGGTACCGATAAAGATCATGCTGTTTTTGGTGTCCATCGCCTACTGCCTGCTGCTGCTTCTGATTTTCTATACCTTCCAGCATTCCCTCCTAAAGCCGATCAGCGACCTGAAGTATGCCATGGACCGGTTCGCCAGGGGGGACATGGAGACGAAGATGGCCCCCTTCGGCGGGGAGCTGCGGAGCCTTTCACGGCATTTCAACGAAATGACCGGACGGATCAAAGAGCTGATGGACAGCAACCAGAAAGCCATTGCCGAGAAGAATGATTTCCAGATCCAGGCATTGACGGCCCAGCTGCAGCCACATTTTCTGTACAACGCTTTGAATACCATCAAATGGACGGCAGTCATCAACAAGCAGGAGAACATCCAGAAGCTTACGGAGGCCCTGGTGTACATCCTGATGAATGCCGTGAAGGGAAAAGGAGAAGATTATACGTTGAGGGACGAGCTGGAGCTGATAGAGCAGTACGCCGTGATACAAAAGGCGCGGTTCCTGAATTTCGTCATTGAGTATGAGGTGCAGCCGGAGGCCAGAAGCCTGCGGATTTTCCGGTTCCTGCTGCAGCCGGTGGTGGAGAATTCCATCCTTCACGGATTTCAGCGGGGAATGGTGCAGAGCGGTAGGATCGTCATAAAGGCCTGGCTGGAAGAGGAGCGGCTCTATGTGACGGTGACGGATAACGGATGCGGCTTTGACCTTGAAAAGTGGGAGGAGCAGAAGGGGACCGGAGAGAACCATACCAATATCGGGCTCCGGAATATCCGGCAGGTCATAGAGCTGGAGTATGGCAGGGAATACGGCATGGATATCAAGAGCGCTTATGGGGAGGGAACCACGGTGACCTATTGTCTGCCTGTAAGGAAAGGGAGGGCAGGGACGGACGATGATACGAGTAGCGATTGTTGACGATGAGATCTTGGCGAGAGTGGGGATCCAGTCCCTGTTGGAGAGCCGGGAGGATATTCTGGTGGCAGGCTCCTTCGGGGTGGCGGAGGAGGCGCTGAAGTTCCTTAGGACCAACCTGGTGGACATCGTCATCACGGACATCGAGATGCCGAACATGAACGGGCTGGAGCTGATCCGCAAGATTCGGGAACAGAAGCTGGCGGCAGGGGTGATCATCCTGAGCTGCTACGAAAAATTCGAATATGCCAAGGAGGCCATCTCCCTGGGGGTGGACGGATATATCTTAAAGCAGGACATCAATCAGGAAGCCATCGAAAAGGTGGTCTATGATGTGGCGGCCAGGACCAGGGGAAAAGAAAGGCCCGTGCAGGGAAGCCTCGAGCAGATGATGGACAGCGGCGGAAGCGTGAAGGCAGTGGCTGTCATGAGGATAGAGCAGGAGGAGGGCGAAGCAGGGGAACAGGGGCTGAACCGGGAAAAGATGATGCTCCATCTCCTGGAAGAGCTGGTGGCCCATTACCATATGGGGAATGTGCTCTCATCCTATAAAAGGAACCCTTTTATCATTTTCCGGTTTGAGGAGGAGAATACCGCGCAGGAGAGGCGCGGGCTGCTTGAGGAGTATATAGACATCATTGAGAATAATTTTTTCCAATATACGAACCGGCGGATCCTTTTTGGAATCAGTGGGGAGTTCTTCGATACAAAGGAGATCCTCCCCCGGTATGAGGAAGCGGAGGAGGCGCTGCAGCAGCGGTTCTATCATGAACAGAGGCAGGTGTTCTTCAGCGGAGAGGTCTCCTGGCAGGAGCGCACGCCTCCTTTGATGTTCTCGGAAGACGCCTTCCTGAATGAGTTCCAGGCACAGGTCCTGGAGCGGGAGCTTTCGGAATTCCTGCGCAGCTGCCGGGAGCAGCAGGTGCGCGTAAAGAGCGTGCGGGACGGGATGAACCAGTCGGTGAGCATATTGATGTTCAATATCCTGAAAAAGACGGTGCACAGGGACGCGGATATCGGAGCCTGGATGAACCGGTATCCGGTGTCAGGGGTGGTATCCGATGCAGCTTCCGCAGGGGATATGAAGCGGGACGTGCTGGCTCTGCTTACGGATTTCCACAGGGACCTGGAGGCCCATCAGATCGGAAGAGCACACGTCTGAACTCCAGTCAC
>CAMTBF010000037.1 GCA_947068385.1 uncultured Lachnospiraceae bacterium | reverse complement strand
CCTGAAGGTATCCCCATGAACGGCACGGTCATGAATGCGCCCTCATATGCCTCCCTGCTGTATGGGGTCGTCATGACAATCCGTGCGAGCTGCTCCGGATCCTCCCGGATGCACCTGAACAGGTTGACGACATCGCTGTCCAGGTCATTGATTGTCTCGATGTGCGAGGGCTCCTTGCTGAACAGCACGGCCCCGCTCCCGAAATAGGGCTCCACGTAGCTGTGGTGAGGCGGAATCAGCTCCACCAGCTTTTTCGCTATGTTCCACTTGCTCCCTGAATACTTCAATGTTCTGTGCATCTTCTATCCTTTCTTCTGCAGCTCCTTCAGGAACTCCACCAGCTCCGTCTCACTGTTCGGGTACCTGGTGTATCTCTTATGCATCTGCCACTTGCAGACCCCGTGCTGGTCCACCGGCGCATTCCGCCCTCCTATGAGGTGCAGGAAGCTGGACTCATAGGCCCCACAGTACTTTGTGGCCTCCTCCTGGTACACTTCCACGACCAGGCGGACACCATTCTCAAAATCGTATTTGTAATAGTCCACCCCGATGTTGTCGTCCCTGTACCACAGGCCCCAGTCCTTGTAGGACTTCAGCCATTCCTTGCGCTGGTCGTTGTTCTTCAGCAGCGGCAGGGGCGGCTGCTCCCGCTCCTCCGACCCATCCTTCCGGGCCTCCTCCATGCTGTGCACCATGGCCGTCAGGGCATCCACTATGACGGCCTGCCGCTTATACATATGGCTTTCCAGGACCCTTTCATCCTCCGATGCTGCCTCCATGCAGCCGTCCAGCATCTTCTGCTCCTTGGCCAGTATCTTTTTCACCTCTGCCAGCCCATCGGGCTTTGTCCCTCTTTCCGTCCTGCTATAGGCATGGCCTTCAGCAGAGGCACTATCCATGATGCAGCTATCCGGTTCCTTGCCCATGAGCCTATTCGCCATCTCCAGGGATACTGCGTTCCACATCCGCTGGATGGACGCCGCCAGATAGAACCAGTCGAAGTCCCCCATATGGTTCCCATTGCCGTCCCATAGCTTCACGTAGCCATCGAACATGTCGATGTGGGCCACCTTGTCCTTTCCTGACGCGAAGTACCATGTCCTTCCGCCCTCTCCCAGATGCTTCCTGATCTCTTCCGGGGACTTTGTGACATCCGATACCCTGTTCTCGAAGTCGGCCAGCATCCATTCCTTCTTGAAGCGGATGAACCGCTTGGCGAAGTCGTCCAGGTACTGTCCCTGCTTTTTGTCCGGCTTCACCAGTTCCGGGAGTTGCGACGTCGCAACTTCCTCCGCAGGCTGCAGCTCACGGTATTCGGCATCCGGGACTTCGTCCTTTGCTGGGAAGGCTTCCTCCTCCCTGTCGCCCTCCACCCTTTCATGCAGAGGGGCGCTTCCTTGGGACGATGCCTCCGCCAGGATGCTGCATGCCGCTGGGGCCGCACCATCTGTAGCGGCCTCCACCTCCACAGCCTCCGGCTGCTGTGGCACTGCCTTGTCCTCCGCCCGTCCCTTCTCCCTCCTGGCCTGCCGCTTCACTTCCCTGACCTGCCTGACGGTCATGTCCGGCGTCACCTTCGCCTCCAGTTCCGGCGGCATGTTCAGCATCTCGATCAGGACGCCTTGGGAGAACCCCTCCCATTTCTCGTCGATGTCCTTGCTGTGGCCGCCGATGGAATACTTCCTGTTGATGGCCTCGAACCTGCACGCCATGGTATAGTCCATGTGCAGCTCCTCCCTCAGATACCCGTCGAGGCTGTCGTACTGCTTCGCCCACAGCTTCTCGTCCATCATCCGGCGCAGCAGGTAGCCCAGCAGCACCGCATCGCCCGCCGACCGCCTCATGACGGTCTTGATCGCATCGTCCAGCATACTGTATTCGCTGTCCATCGCATACATCGCTAAAGCCCTCCTTCCTGTCATTCGACTTTCAGGAACCTCCCCATGATTCGGTCCTTATAGTCATCACCCTCGAATCCTGTCCACCCGGGCCTTCAGGGCCTCCAGCAGTTCTGCCTGGCAGTCTCCCTTCCTGCCCAGCGCCGCCATGACGTCCTCGTCCACGCTCCCCGCAACCACCAGATGGTGGACGAACACGGTATGTTCCTGTCCCTGCCTGTGGAGCCTGGCGTTCGCCTGCTGGTAGAGCTCCAGGCTCCAGTTCAGCCCGAACCACACCACGTCGCTGCCGCCCTGCTGCAGGTTCAGGCCGTAAGCCACGCTCGCGGGATGCGCCAGGAGGATGTCCACGCGGTGGCCGTTCCAGTCCTCTATGTCCCGGCTGCCCTCCAGGCGCCTGACCCTCAGCCCCGTCCTCCGCAGCGCCCGCTCCAGGCGCTCCAGGTCGTGCTGGAAATTGTAGAACACCAGCGCGGGCTTCCCGTTCAGTTCCTCCACCAGCTCCATGAAGGCCTCCACCTTGTTGCCGTGGATCTCGACCACCCTGCGCCTGCCGTCCTCCCCCTCGCTGTACATGGCCCCGTTCCCCAGCTGCAGCAGCTTGTTCGTCAGCACCGCCGCGCTCCCTGCGTCCAGCACCGTGTCCCCGAACTCCAGAATCCTCTGCCGCTCCATCTCGTCATAGGCCTTCTGGGCCTTCGCGTCCAGCCTCACGTACCGTGTGCTGTCCATGCGCTCCGGCAGCTCCAGGTAGTCCTCCGCGGAGAGGCTGATGCATATGTCCCTGATTCTCTCCTGTATCTGCCCCTGTGCGCCGTCCCGGGGCTCGTAGCTGAACACCGTGGTGGCGTTCCGGCTGCCTGGGATGAAGTACTGGTTCCGATACTCCGTTATGGTCCGTCCCAGCCGCCTCCCCCCGTCCAGCAGGTAGACCTGTGCCCATAGGTCCATATAGCCGTTGGCTGCCGGTGTGCCGGTCAGCTCGTACAGGCGGCTGATGTGCCCTCGGATGCTCCGCAGGGCCTTGAACCGCTTCGCCTGGTGGCTCTTGAAACTGCTGGACTCGTCTATCACCACCGTGTCGAAAGGCCAGTCGTTCCGGTAATGGTCCACCAGCCATGCCACGTTCTCCCGGTTGACCACGTACACGTCCCCCGGCGACGCCAGTGCCCGGATCCGCTTCTGCAGGCTGCCCAGCACCGGCACCACCTTCAGGAGCCGCAGGTGCTCCCACTTCGCCTGCTCCCGCGTCCAGGTGTCCTCCGCCACCTTCTTAGGGGCTATGACCAGGCACTTCCGCATCTGGAAGCGGTTGTACTTCAGGTCGTTCAGCACCGTCAGCGTGGTGACGGTCTTGCCGAGGCCCATGCCCAGGAACAGCGCCAGAGCCGGCTCCTGCAGCATCCGCTGGATGCAGTACCTCTGGTAGCCGTGCGGCCTGAATATCATCGGCGCGCCTCCGTTTCCAGCATCCGGGGCATCCTGGCCGGCACTGGGACTCCCGTTGACAGGCCCGCCAGGTACAGGTCCACCGCTTCCCTGGAGTCCGCGACATCCGCACAGCACCCCAGGGCCCACAGCTGCCTGATCCGGTGTACCTGTTCTTTCCGGGGCTTCATTCCCGGGGCTTTCAGCTCCAGGAAGCCGACCTTCCCTTCCGGCAGGACCACCAGCCTGTCGGGCGCCCCCGTGCATCCGGGGGAGACGAATTTGAACGCCATGCCCCCCATCGCAGCTACCCTGTCCACCAGATACCTCTCGATCTCTTTTTCCTTCATCCCTTTTTCCTCCATCTCTCCCCCTGCCTCCCGTATCTCTCCTGCCCCTGTATCATTTCCCGCGCACATACGCATGCGTATTGTTTTTATAAATCAAGGGTATCAGGGGTATATGTATCCCTTATTTCCCTTTATATATTATCTATATAGAAAAGAATGTTACAATGCTACAGGATGCTATGGGGCCAGTGCCTATCATGGTTCCAGCGGAAACATTCGATTGTTACGATGTTACAGAATGTTACGCTTTCATGTTACATTCTCTTTGGAAGTTGTTACGGGGGAAAGGGGGCATGTTACGTCCCTTATGTATCCCCTCTGCACCCCGTAGTCCCCTCCGAACCGGAGCGCGCGCTCCGCCCGCTTCCATCCGGGCATCCTGCCGAGCGTGGCATTGATCTCCCTGGCCTCCGACTTCTTCATGCGGGCGAACTGCCGGAAGCACTCGTTCCATATCTCCAGCGCGCATATCCGGTCCCGGTACACCATCTGTCCCTCATCCTCCCGCTGCTGGTTGAATGTATTGTCCAGCCAGTTCCTCCTGTCCGCCAGGCTCTTCTGGTACCACCCTGCAGGCACCTTCCTCTGCAGGAACTCGGCTATAATCCCCTCATTGGGGTCGGACTCCCTGTGCCCTTCCTGCGCTTCCTGGGCCTGGCCCTGCGCCGCCCCAGACAGCAGCATGGTCTCCCCGTCCCTATACAACTGCAGGGCCTCCGCCCAAATCATCGGCACCTCCTCCGGCAGGTCCCGGAACACGGATTTCCTCGGCGGATGCCTCGCCAGGTCCACGGGCCAGAAGCGCCGCCCACCGGTCTCATCTTTCAGGAACTCCTTCTCGTTGGTGGTCCCTACCAGCAGGCACCGCCTGGGATAATTCTCCGTCCTGCGGCCATACGCCGCCCTGTAGGTGTCCTCGCACTTGCTGATGAACTGCTTCACCGTGTTCATCTCGGACCTCGTCATCCCGGACAGCTCGCCGCACTCCACGATCCAGTACCCCTGCAGCAGCTCAGCGGCCTCCTTGCCCTCGAAGGTGTACAGGGAATCCGTGTACCACCTCATCCCCAGCATCCTCCAGAAGGTGCTCTTTCCGATGCCCTGCGGGCCCGCCAGGATCAGCATCTGGTCGAACTTGACCCCCGGGTGCAGCAGCCTGGCCACGGCCCCCACCAGGCACTTCCGTATGGCCTCTCTCGTGTACGGGGTGTCGTCTGCCCCGAAATAGTCCACCAGCAGCATGTCCACCCGCGGGACGCCGTCCCAGCGCAGGCCAGCCAAGTAATCCAGGAGATGGTTCACCCTGTGGTTCAGGGCATATACGGCGAAGCCGTCCATGATGCTGTTCTTGGTGGATATCCCGTAATGGGACTCCAGGTAGCCGCGCAGGCCGGAGTCGTCCGCATCCTTCCATAGACGGTGCCTGCCGTCAAAGACGAACTTCTCCCAGGGGAGCCGGTCGCAGACCATGGGCCGGTCGCTGAAGTCGTCATGGTACACCTTCCCCCTGAGCTGCGGGTCATTCTCCAGGATGATCTGGACATTCACCACCGTCGGCAGCGGCTTCCCAGTCTTCGGATGGGTAGCCAACTGCCCCAGCCAGTCGAACCTTTCCGCTGTGGTGTCCAGAGGGGCATCGAAGCTCTGTACCGCTTTCTCATACCGCTCCCGGTTCAGCACCTGCGCCACAGGCTCCAGGGCCGCTGCGAACTTGCACATGGACAGGAAAGAGGGCAGGTTGCCTGCCGGGGTGTCCGGCTTTGCATCCGCGTCTTCATCCCCGAACAGATGCAGCCTTACCATGTCGAAGGCATTGCACAGCTTCCCGCTGCAGGGATCCGTCGCATGGTGGCTGTAGATGAACTTCCCATCATCATAGAGCACAGCGCCTCCTACCGTGGAACCGCCTGTATAGGTGTAGCGCCCGTCCACGCAAGGCTCATAGGTGCCAGGGATGAACAGCTCCATGGCGGACTCTATGCCGTAGCAGCGGCAGAACGCGCCCACCACGCCGCCCTTCTCCATCGGGTCGCCCTGCTTCTTTGCGGACCGGTCCCTTATCTTTGCGGCTCCAGGCACCTCCGGCCATTCAGCTACATTCCGCCAGTCCCGGTACAGCCCCAGCATCCCGGAGCGCGACAGGAAGGGCTTGTCCCCGTACAGGAAGACGAACTCGCTGTCCGCCGAGCAGCTGGGCCAGTACATCAGGCGGACAGACTCGAAGGTGGTCGGGTCGAACATCTGTATGCCCAGGAACGATGCCAGCTTCCGCGCAATCGGCTCGTACTCCTCCGCGGTGCAGGGCTCGTCCAAGGGCACCACCACCCGCAGCCTTGGGGCCGCACCCTCGTGCTTCCTAGTGCTGTAGACGGCATAGGCGCAGCCCAGGCCGGACACGGCATCCAGCACGCCCTGGGTGCCGCCGGGCCCTATGGAGTCCGCGTCCAGGGTGACCAGGTAGCGCTCCCCTGCGGAGCCCTTCCTCCGCCGCGGCCCGGCCAGCACGCCCCCTACGAAGCCGCCCACGTCCTTCAGGTCGTCCTGCCTCGGCTTCGGCAGGGCCTTGTACTCCTGGAACGTCTCCGGCGTCCTGACGGGCTGCGAGAGCCTCGCGAGGAACGCCGACCAGGAGGTGTCCTGCACGACCCAGGAGGTCGCCTTCCGGCTGCCGCCGGTCGATATCTTGATTGGCTTGTCGTAATACATAGGCTGTCCCTCAGTCCTTCCTGTAGTAGTGTCCTTCGAATCCCGCTGCGTCCAGCGGCAGCCCCTCTGCCCATCCGGGCAGGGCGCACATCAGCCGTATGGCCTCCCCCAGCCCCATCGCGCTCCCCTCCGGCGCCTCCAGTATGACCTCGTCATGGATGTGGAAGCGGATGGCGTACCCCGCCCGGTGCAGGTTCGTCATGGCGCTGCACAGCAAATCCCGTGCCACCGCCTGGACGATGTTCTCCGTAAGCTTCCCGCCGTAGGTCTCCGTCAGCTCCCACCGCTTCGTGGCCTGGCTGGTGCCGTGGAAGCCCACCGCGCTCCTGCCGTAAGCGTTGGTCACGATTTCCGGACGGTAGTAGAACAGCTCCCTGCCCGACGGCAGGCGGATGAAGAGGTAGTCTCTGTCCCGGTGGAAGCCAATCCCCTTCGGCAGGGCGTGCACGGTCCCATACCGCACCGTGTCGATGGCGTTGCTCTCCACCGCGTACCAGAAATCCTGTATCCTCTGGTTGCTCTTCCGCCAGCGCCTCACGATGTCGGGGAGCTCCTCCTCTGACAGCCCCATGGACAGCGCCCCCATGCTGACCAGCGCCCTGGCTCCCCCTTGGTACCCGAGGGCCAGCTCCGCCACCTTCCCCTTGCCCCGCAGCGCGTACTCCGGGTTCCCCTTCCTTATCTTCTCGATTGGGACGCCGAACATCGCGCTGGCGGATGCCTCGTAGATCCTCCCGTGCGTCCGGAACACGTCCAGCCTCCACTCCTCCCCTGCCAGCCATGCCAGCACGCGGGCCTCTATGGCGGAGAAGTCCGCCACGATGAAGCGGCACCCTTCCCCCGGTATGAAGGCCGTCCTGATTAGCTGCGAGAGCAGATCCGGGACGTCCCCGTACACGGCCCTGACTGCGTCGGGCTGTCCGGCCTTCACCAGGCCCCTCGCCGTGTCCAGGCCCTCGATGTAGTTCCGCGGGAGGTTCTGCACCTGCACCAGCCGTCCGGCGAAGCGCCCTGTCCTGCTGGCCCCGTAGAACTGCAGCAGCCCTCGGATCCGCCCGTCCCCGCAGACGCATGCCCTCATGGCCTCGTACTTCTTCACGGACGTCTTCCCCAGCTCCTTCCGGATCCTCAGCACCTCCTTGACGAGGCCTTCCCCGTCCTTGTCGGCCAGCAGCTCCGCCACCGTAGCCTTGTCCAGGCTTTCCAGCTCCAGCCCGGAGTTCTCCTCCACCCACCCCTTCAGCTGCGCGACGCTGTTCGGATTGTCCAGCCCGGTAAGGGCCTTCGCCTTCTCCGACAGCTCGTCGCTTATCCTGCCGTGCATCTGCAGCGCCCCGGCGACGAGCTCCATGTCCACCCTCACCCCCGCCATGTTGATGTGCTGGTCCAGGATCCAGTACTGGCGCTCCTGCTCCGGGACGGGGTGCCCCGCCAGCCTCCGGTATATCTCCATCTCCGTCACCACGTCCTGGCGGCAGTAGTCCTTGAACAGCTGCCACTTCGCCCGGTCATGGTGCGGGAGGTTCCGGGTGCGCCCGCCGTTCCTCATAGTAGGGACGCAGGGGGTACAGAAATACCGTATCAGCTGCTTCCCCACCCCCATCTTCCTCCTGTCCTCCGGCAGCCCCATGGCCCTCCCTGCGGCATCCAGCGATGCGGGGAAGCCGCAGTAGAGGGCGTGCACCATGGTGCAGTGCCACTGGCATACGGGGCTGTGGAAGCGCCTGTTCAGGCAGTATATCTCGAAGGCCGCGTTGTGGGCCGCCTTCGTCACTTCCGGGTCGCCGAGCATCGCGGCGATGCCCTCGGGGATGGGCTCCCCGCAGGCACAGTCGATGACCTCCACCGGCCCCTGGTCGAGCGCGTATGCGAACAGCAGTATCTGGAAGTCCGGGGACTGCACGTACTTGTACAGCCCCGCTTTCTTTATGTCCACGCTGGAATACGTCTCCAGGTCGATATGGAGGGTCCTCATATCCCCATCACCCCTCCTGGTGCCATGGGCCTGCCTGTTATCGGGTCTACCGTCTGCCCTGCGGGCGGCTGGTACCCGTTATAGTTCTGCTGCTGGCCTCCCTGCGGCGGCTGGTACCCTCCATAGCCCTGCGGAATCCCCTGTGGCGGCTGGTATCCTCCGTACCCCGCATGGCCCATCGGCGGCTGCCCCTGCACGGGCGGCTGATGGCCCCCGTAGCCCTGCGTGCTCCCCTGCGGCGGCTGGTATCCGCCGTAGGCCGACTGGCCCTGCCCCATGTTCTGCTGCCCCTGCATGGGCGGCTGGAAGCCTGCGGCAGCCGTGTAGGCGTTCGCGCCGCCAAAGGCCTCTTCTGCGCTGACGCGCCCGCCGAGCGGCTCCCCATCCCCTACCTTCTGCACCGCGTTCAGCCCGCAGCCTATCCCTTTGTTGCCGTTGCTGTTGTAGGCGAAGAAGTTGATGTTCGCCCTGATGTAACAGCCGCTGTACACGTCCGCCGGGTTCAGGATGTTCTGCATGTCCAGCCCGACGATGACCGGCGGCTGCTTCGCCGATGCCGTGATCACCATGCATCCCCGGCACTCCTCCCCGAACGCCTCCCCGGAGGGGCGGTAGCCGTCGCCGTCATAGATGGGCGTCCTGCACTGTGGCGGGATGCTCCCGTTGAAGGCCTTCTGCGCACCTTCCTGCTTGGCCCTCTCTATCTCCGCGTATATGCTGTTGATGGTCGCCGTGTCCGTCTTCGGGATAAGCAGCGTGACGGAATACTTCGGCTCCCCTCCGTTCTCCGGGGTGCGGGGCTGGAATATGTGCACGTAGCTCGCCCTCACCTTCCCTGTCGTTATCGCCATGGTCACTTTCCCTCCTTATATGCGTTCTCCCCGCCGAAGGCGCCCTCCGCTATGGATGCGGGCGATACGGCGGGCCTCTTGTCGTCATCCGGCACCAGTGTCGGCTTTCCCGGCGGCTTGACGATGAATTTTTCCAGTATCTTCTTGTGCTCCTTCTCCAGGAGCTTCTCCAGTTCCCCAAGCGGGAGGGGCTGCATCCTGTACAGCGCCGCCTCCGGATAGCCCGCCTCGTGCAGCGCCTCATAGGCGGCGTCCACGTCCTGGATGGTGCGGACGCTCCTGCCCTCCACCAGCTTCCAGCCGGGCACGGCACGGCCTGCCAGGATCTCCCCCTGGGCGTAGGCCTCCAGCTTGTTCACCCAGGACTTCAGGAACTGTGCCTCTTTCAGTAGCGTTCCCACCTCCCCGTTGCTCAGCTGGGGAGGCAGCTTCATCATGGGCAGCCCGGTGCCTGGCAGGTTCTCTGCTTCCGCCATCAGGGACATGTTGGCCTCCGCCCTGGCCCTGCATGTGGCGGACAGGCGGCAGAAGCAGCCGTCGCACCATGCCCCCTGCACGCACTCCCCCTCGCCGCGGAAAGCCTTTTCCGCCTGGGGCTTCACGGTCTCCTCCCCCCAGCGCAGGAGCTCCTCCACGGACGTCTCCCAGGAGGACGTGTTGTCGATGCGCGGCTGGATGATATGGAGCGACACCTTCCGGATGGGGTATATCATCCGGAACGCGTTCCAGGCCCCCAGCGCGTAGAGCATCAGCTGGGGGTTCCCGGCGCTGCTGACCGCTTTGCCCTTCCCGTACTTGAAGTCGCATACGTGCATGGTGTCCCCATGGATCAGTATGCAGTCGCAGGTGCCGAACCCCTCCGGCGCCCATGGGCTGTAGTCCACCCTCCTCTCCACCGCCACGTAGGGGGCGCTGGGGAAGCCGTAGGCAATCCCGGTGACGTAGTCCACGTAGGCGTCGGTGAACCCGTCCATCTCCTTGGCGTACAGCGGGTCCTTTGCCAGCTTCCCCATCCGGCTCCTGTAGGCCTTGTCCGTCATGTTCTTGTCCGTGAACCGCTTCGCCAGCTTCAGCTCGCAGATGCCGTGTGCCAGGGTGCCCTCCGCCGCATAGGGGCTCTGCTCCTCCGGGATTGCGTCCTCCAGGCGCGCCGATGGCGTGCAGTTCAGCCACTTCTTCGCGCTGGATGCCGACAGCAGCGCGTGCTTCCTCTCCTCTGTCTTCTTCGCCATCAGACCACCGCACCTGCCTCTCTCAGCGCCGCCGCGTACTCGCCGTACCTCTCCTTGGGCAGGTCCATCAGCATGCTGGCACCGAACCTCCCCAGTATCGTGAACACGTCCTTGCCCGACGACGCGAGGTTCGCCGTAGCTACCGCCAGCTGGTCGAACGTGTACTGTTGCGCGGACGCCGTCGTCGGCACCGCCCCCATGGGCGGCTGGGCGCTGGACACCGGCGGGGCCTGGGGAGCACCGGCCTGTGCCGTGCCGCCCTGCCACTGCGCCCCCATGCCCCCGGGCAGGGACACCGGCACCTGGCCCCCCTGGGGCTGCTGCATCTGGGCAGGCTGGCCGCTCCCCTGCAGGGGAGTCTGCCCCTGCCATCCCTCCTGCCGGGCCTGCTGCATGGACGGCTGCGCGGGCATCTGCTGGCCTGCCTGGGGCGCAGCCGGGCCCGTCCTCTCGGTGGGTGCCTGGGCCCCCATCATCCTCGCGACCGCCTCCATGGCGTCCGCGATCCTCTCAATGTTCCTCTCCAATGACATCTGCTTCTTCCTCCTTCTTCGTCCTATATATGTCCTCCATGGCGGCATCCTCCCGGCAGTCGCAGGTCTCCCCTGGATCCAGGTGCGCGCCGCAGTACGCGCATGTCCTGTACGGCATGTCCCATCCTCCTTCCTGGGCAAGCGGCGGGGCTCGAATCTTACGCTTGCATTATCCCCCCGCATCCGTTATAATGGATGCATCCGCATTATTATGTCCTTGGTAGGCCCCTTGCTCTGATCGGTGATGGGGCCTACCTCTTTTTCCCGCCTTCCCTGATGGACAGGTACGCGCATGCCCCGGATATAGCTGTCACGGCTATGGCCGCCATGTATGGCCCCTTGCCTTCGATTGCCGCCTCCCATGTCCCCCGGGGCCGCGAGCATCGCAAGGAAAGCTATCGTCCCGAGCACGTTGCTCGCGTTGAATATCCTGTGCGTCACTCTGCATCCCTCCTACACTTCAAACGTGGGGTACACGAACGCTTCGTACTCATGGCGCTCCCCTATGTACCTCTGGACTTCCGCTTTCCCATCCAGGCTGTTGTAGAAGCCCATCGCCTGATCCTCGCGGTCGAATTCCATGTAGTCCTCCCCGCCGTCCCCGTCCCCGTTCCAGTACTTCACCCGGTACCCCTTCACCGTTTCCTTGCTGCCATTGAAGAACGCCTCGTTCCGGCGCCGTATGTACTCCTGGTCGGTGTTCATGAAGCAGACCGTCATATAGTTCAGCTCCAGGAACTCCTCCTTGGTGATCGCCCCCAGCCGGCGCGCCATCTTCGCCTGGCCATAGACATCGTGCAGCAGGTCTTCGGCGTAGGACCGCTGGGCATACAGCGCCTCGCGCCTCATCTGCTCCATGACCGTCCCTCTATCCGTGCAAGGGACACCGCTGCCTGCCGCCATCGCTGCGGCATATCCGGCCTCGTAGGCATGCCGGAACACCCACTTCTCAAAGGCATCTAAATAAGCCGTGAAGTTGCGCTCCATCCTTTCATGCCTGCTCCTGACAGCAATTCCCGCCTGCGGCAGATCCGCCAGGAACTTCTCATAGGCTTCGTCAAAATCTGATTCACTTGCGAATGCTTTCATCTGTACCTCTTTCTCCATCCTTCTCCTCCTTCCATGTTCCTGGTCTACCAGTTTCCGCAGTTCTACAAGCTCCTGGTCAATCGCTTCCATTTCCGGACCATACTCTGGTTTCCACTCCACTCCGGAATGTGCCACGATGAAGAGCTTCCTGTCTAACAGCGTAAGATATCTATTGACATCTTTTCCGTTCATGCACCTCCTCCTTTCCTGTCGCCATATAGCTGCCTGTCACAGCTTCATCAGCTGCAGTATCTTCTCGTCCGTGGCCTCGAGCTCCTTGAAGATCACGTAGAGCTGCACGTTGTTGAAGTTCCCGTTCCTCAGCCGCTTGCCGAATGACTGCTGGCTCATGCTCAGCTTCTCCCCCATGTACGCCTGGTTCTTCCCAAGGGTGTCCATGCGGCCCTTCATCCACTCCCGCAGGTCCGTCTGCAGGTATTTCTTCTTGTTGATTGCCACCCTCGGCATACGCTCTCACCTCCTTCCCGATTTGACTTCTGTTCTGTCTTGATTTTCCCTAACCTCTCTTTTATACTAATGGTACAGGCTCCCGCCAGAGCCGAGTACGCAAGAAAGGACTTTACTGTTATGGATGACACAACATTATCTCTGCTCACACTCTTTAAAGAACGACATACCCTTAACCTGACTCAACTGGGCGCAATCTTAAATGCAGATCCCTTTTCGTTATCGGATTCCGTACACTACCTGATGTCCCTGGGATATATCAGGAAAGGCGTGGAGATAGATCCCCTTGAAGGAGACCTAATCTCCTTTGATACTCCCTTGGAAATCACTTACAAAGGAATTGCGGCCATCTCCCAAGCCCTTAAAGAGCGGAAACATTTCAGGCATACCGAATTCCGTGCATGGGTCACTCTTCTGATTGCCATCGCGGCATTCGTTCTGAGCATCGTCAGCCTCTGCCTGCAATACATATGATGCTGATCACGATTGAGGCTATTCCCATCGCTGCTACTGCACTCCAAATCACCTCGTAAGCTATGGGGTGATTTTCTTGTAGCCATTGCCACATCTTCCTTACCTCCTTTCGTTTGCTGATTTTTATTCACTATTTGTTGCAAAAAAAATTCTGTCTCTATCATCTCTATCAAGTCTTAATACAGTGGACAACGCACAAATCTCCGAAAGTTTAAAATCCCCTGTTTTCAAGCGATTATACAACGTTTCCCGCAATATTCCCGACTTTTCTGCGATAGCGACAACAGTCATGCCAGAATCCTCAATGCACTTTTTTAACGCCTTTACATCTGTCATTTCATACCTCCTTTGCTGATTTAAATTCACTATATCACTGTTGTGAATTTATGTCAACTATTTTTATCTGATTTGTTGATTTTTTTTCACAGTCATGTTATTATAAAGCAAAGGAAAGGCGGGATAAAATGTTAAAATTATACCAAAACATAAAAAAACTACGCGAAGAAAAAGGCCTATCACAAGATGCTCTGGCAAAATTAACAGGATATACTGACCGCTCTTCTATCACAAAAATCGAAAAAGGCCAGGTAGACTTACAACAGTCCAAAATAGAATTATTTGCTAAAGCCCTTGGGACGCCCTCTCGGGAATTGGGAGGATGGGATAATGAGCCATCCGTCAAGAAAAAGGGAGCCATCATCAACGTCCTGGGCATAGCCTGGATTGGTCACATGGTGGTCAATGCACAGGCTCTGTCTGG
>CAMTBF010000036.1 GCA_947068385.1 uncultured Lachnospiraceae bacterium | reverse complement strand
GGCAATCCAAAGATATCCCATGGGGGATCGTCCATATGAATCGCCATCTTGATATCGCACTCATGGCACACCGGCATCAGCTGCTCCAGGAAGTACTTCAAATTCTCCCACAGCTTCTCCTTAGTCACAGGCTTATACGCCGCAAACAGCTCGTCCAGTTTCGCCATGCGCTCCGGCTCCCAGCCCGGGAACGTCAGCCCATGGAGATTGTTCAGGATATAGTCCGCCATCTCCTTGGGATCGTCATGAATCTTGTCCGCCTCATAATACAGAGCCGTAGAGCCGTCCCCCACCGGATGGAACAAATCCGTCCGCGTCCAGTCGAACACCGGCATGAAATTATAACAGATGACCTTCACCCCGAACTTTGCCAGATTCCGTATCGTCTGGATATAATTGGCAATATACCCGTCCCTGCTTGGCAGCCCAATCTTAATATCATCATGGACATTCACGGACTCCACCACGTCCATATTGAAGCCATAAGGCTCCAATGCTTTCTGCACCTGCGCGATTTCTTCCACTTCCCAGACCTCGCCGGGCATCTTGTCATGCAACGCCCAGACGATGCTGGTCACGCCCGGAATCTGCTTAATGTCGGACAGCTTTATGCTGTCATTACCCTCGCCATACCAGCGAAAGCCCATTTGCATTCCCATAAACCAAACCCCTCCTATCTTCTCAAATTTTCTGCAACAGCGCATTGTAAGCGCTTACATTCCCTATTTTAATACCATTTTTCAGCTTTTGCAAGCATTCTCTCTCAAATTTTCCGTATTTTTCCTTAACCATTCCGCGGAATACCAGGCGGATGGGGGCGGGGAGACTTTGTGAGAGCACCCAAGGAGCGCCCTTAGCGGAGGCGAAATCCACTGCTTACGGAGACTTGGACACGGTACTTTCGTGTCCTAGTCGCAGTTAGCAGTTAGTTCGTCGGAGCGTTGCTCCTGCCGAGCAAAGGCTCCCCGCCCCCATCCGCCGTCCCCCGCCGCAACCCACCAAAAACCTTCATCAGGCTAAATCTTTTACAACCTAGTATCCCAAACCCCACAATAAGAATCCACCGGATCCTGCCCCACAAAAGCCTCCGCACCTACCATCAGCTTCTCCACCAGCGAATCAAAAGTACTATCCAAGCTATCATAAGTATTGATATAAGTCCGCGCCTGTGGAATATCCGCCAGCACAAAAGGCTGCTTCGTCCCAACAACGATCACCGGAAGCTCATGCACATACCAGGGAATCTCCCCGCCGCCCTTAGTCATGCCGAAAGCAGGCCGCGCCACCGGCTGGAACCCACCGGCGATGTCCACCATAGTGATAATCAAATCCTGCTTCGCCACGAAATCCCTGATAGTGTCCTTACCGGCAAAATACAGATTGATATTCGGCTTCCCGCCCTCCTGTGCCTCCTTCAACAGCTTCTGGATAGGGCTTTCATAGATAAATACCTCAAAGCCCTTTGCCTCCAGCCTGCCCTTCAGCTTCTCCGCAGGAGACACCTTATTCTTATTCATCAAAGCACCCAACCCCGGCGCCTCCAGCCCCTTCACATAGACAATCATAATCCTCTTATATTTCTCTGGCGTCAAAGGCAGCACATCCTTGTCCTTATATTTCACCAAAGTGACAGCCTTGTCGGAAATCTCCCTCTGCATGGCCTTGTGCTCCTCGCAGCCCACCACTTCCGCCATCTGGGACTTAGGCGGCACTAACTCCGTCTTCGCCTTCCTATGCAGCCCCATATGAGCCTTCAAAGCCAAAATACGGTGCAGCGCATCGCTCAGCCGCTCCTCCGTGATCCTGCCATCCAGATACCCCTGCTTCATAGCCTCGAAGTCCTCGTCCATATCATTAAAGAACAGGAACATATCAATACCAGCAGCAATGGCAGCAGGCATCAAATCCCTGCGCTTCATCCGGCAGGTCAGCCCTACCATGTGGGAAGCGTCCGTCAGCACCATACCGTTGAAGCCCAGCTTCCCGCGCAGCAAATCCGTAATCAGCTCAGGAGAAAGCGTAGCAGGCATGATATCGTCATCCGCAATCTCCGGATTGAAATGCCTCGTATAAGCAGGCTGCATGATATGCCCTGCCATAATAGCCTCCAGACCATTGTCGATAAGGTTCTGGTACACCTTCCCAAAAGTAGCATCCCACTCCTCACAGCTGTAATCATTCACACTGTTGGCCACATGCTGATCCCTGAAATCCAGCCCGTCCCCAGGGAAATGCTTGGCCGCGCAGCAGAAGCCCGGATTTGCATGTGCCCCGTCCATATAGGCCTTAGTCATCTCCACTACCCTGTCCACATCATTTCCATAAGTCCGCAGGCCAATCACCGGATTCTCCCAGTTGTAAAGGATATCGCTCACCGGTGCAAAGGAAAGGTTACAGCCAATCGCCGCGGCCTCCTTATTGGACATATACCCCAGGTTGTAGGCATACTGCACATTGCGGGTAGCTCCTATCTTGGTCTGGCTGCCGATGGTGGTGCCGTCCACGCAGGCCCCGTCCCCGCCGTTCTCCGTGTTGCAGGCGATGATCAGGGGAATCCTGCTGTTCTCCTGGAGGATGCGGTTCTGCTCATGGACCTCCGCCGCCGTGGCGGGATTATACCGGATGCCGCCGATGTGGTACTTGTCCACCGTCATCTTCAGGTACTCCTCGTCCCTGCTGGAACCCATGTTGAAGAACAGCTGCCCTATCTTCTCATCCAGGCTCATCCCCGCAATGGTATCCTCCACCCATTTACAGTCCTCGTCGGACAGATAAAAGGGATTCGCTTTCATATTGACCATAACCTCGTCTTCTCCTTTCTATCCTTGCATTTTTATTTTCCGGCTATTCCGGGCTGCGCCACAGGAATCCCCGCAATCTGGCTGCGGGGATTGAATCCTGTTTTCCGCTCCAGGCCCTGCGCACAGCCTTTACTTCCTTGCGATCTTGATCAGCTTCGCGTTCAGGCTCTCCACAAAGCCCTCCGGCATTGCGGAACCGGCCATGCCGCACATCCTCTCAGGGGTCATGGACTTCATCATGTCCCACATCCCCGTACCGGGCGCCACATCGAAATTCGTGGCCAGCTTCACGGCTGTGGTCACTATCTCCAGAGCCTCCGGGCACCTGGCGAGCTCCTCCATGGTATCCCTGACGCTGTACATGCCCTCCGGGAACTCCATGGGGGCCTTCAGGTCAAGGTCTCCCGCCAGCTTGAACCAGTTGGCCACGCCCTCCGCCCGCTCGTTCACTTCAGGCAGCACATAAATGGACGGTTCCTTGTCTACCTTCTCCAGCGTCATGCTGTCCTTCAGATCGCCCGCCACGGCGGTCACGATATTGAAGCCCTCCTCCAGCGCGACCTCGAAGGCAAAGACCCTGCTGCCGTTCTGCACCCCTACCGGCTTTCCGTTCAGGTACAGCGTCACGGACGGCTGGTTGGAATATACCTTGATCTGGGTGGTCTCCCCTGCCCTCTGGGCATAGCGCCTGCCGCAGAGATGAATCATAGGCTCCTGGCTCCAGTATGCCTGATAGACATAGTAGCTGTCCTTCTTGGTCTTCCTGTCCATGGTCATCAGGCCCTTGTTGTTCCTGCCTGCCACACCGCCCTCATTGCGGGCCGCGCAGCCGAAGTCGAACATGTTCCACACATGGCTGGACCATATCCAGGGACGCTCGTCCAGCACCTTCGCCATATGCTCATGATACAGCGCCTGATACTCCTCGCTGTAGTCCTTGCAGGCCGGGTTCGGGCCGTGGTAGGTGATGATGCCCTCACAGCCATACTCGGACACGCCCAGACAGATTTCCGGGTGCACCTCATGGAAGTGATCCAGCCAGGGCCCATTGTCCTCCATCTTGCCGCCGTACCAGCCGAAATAGTGATTGTAGCTCTCCACATCCGTCAACCCATGCATGGGGCCATCGATGGGCGTCATGGACACATGGGCGATGGTGGTCAGGCGGGTAGGGTCAAGCTCCTTGCACAGGGCGTTCAGCTCCTTATGGTTCTCCACCAGCTGGTCGGAAATGCCCCCGATCAGGATCTCATTGGACACGCCCCAGAAGCAGATGGACGGATGGTTGTAGTTCTGGATGATCAGCTCCTTCATCTGGCTGATGCAGTTCTGGTGCGCCGCAGGATCCTGATTCATCACGCTGATGAAAGGAATCTCCGCCCACACGATAAAGCCCAATTCGTCGCAGGCATCATAGAAATCCTGGGAATGCTGATAATGGGCCAGACGGATGGTGTTTGCCCCCAGCTCCTTGATCAGCCAGGCATCGTTGTAATGCTCCTCCCTGGTGAGGGCATTGCCCTTGTACATCTGATCCTGATGGCGGCTCACGCCCCGCAGAGGCGTCCAGGCGCCATTGATGCAGAAGCCCTTCTCCGAATCGCAGGAGAAGCTCCTCACCCCTGCCCTCACCGACACCTCGTCATAGGCTTCATTGCGTCTCTGCAAAGTGGCCGTCACCGTGTACAGGCAGGGATCGTCGATATTCCATTTCTCCGCATCCGGCACATAGACAGTCACCCTAGTCTGATCCGCAGGCCTCACCGCGGAAGCCACCTCTTCCCCGTCCTCATTCTGAACAGAATACAGCACCGTGAAGTTCTCGTCTCCATTCGCCACCCAGGAGACCAGCTCAAAGGCAGCTCCGCCGTCCTCGCAGGGCTTAGCCGTCACCTGCAGGCCGGGGCCTCCATAATAATCCAGGTCGAAATGGGCAGTCGGCACGCTGATCAGGTTCACCCCTCTGTACAGTCCGCCGTAAAAGGTGAAGTCCGCCGCCTGAGGGTAGACGCTGCTCTTGTTCTCATTGCTGCAGGCCACTACCAGGAGATTCTCCCCCTCCTCTTTGCACAGATCCGTCACATCCGCCCGGAACGTGGAATAGCCTCCCTCATGGTAGGTGACCTCCTTACCGTTCACGTACACGGTGGCCTGCTGCCCTGCCGCCAGGATCTCCACATAGACCCTGCCGCCGCTCAGGGGCTGCCTGGGGGTCTCGAAGCTTTTCGCGTACCAGCATCTGCCCCGATAATACGACCCGTTTCCGTCATGGCCGTCCACCGCGTTCCAGGTATGGGGGAGATCCACTGCCGGCCACTGCAGGGGCAATGTCTCCGGCAGGCCCGCATCCTCCCGGATGAACCGCCAGCCCTGATTCAAATTGATTACTTTCCGCATAACGCACCTCCTGAATTTATTCTCTTCTATATGCAATCTCTGGCATCTGCCTGTCTTAACAGTACCCCAGCCCAAATCCCAGCTCGTAGTAATTCCCTGCGCTGTCCCGATAGGCATAAGCCTTGCCGTTCTCATCCTTCATCTCATCCGGCATATACCGATCCTTGTCATACCCGGGCACGTCATTGGGGCTGACGCACACGCCATCCCCGTTCACCGCCAGCACCTCATCTCCCTTAGGCAGCGTAATCGGCAGCTTCCCCACCGGCGAGAACCTTCCGAACATCACATCCAGCGTGGCGGACGGGTAGGTATCGAAGCCCACGGTCAAAGCGTCCACGCACCTCTCTACATTGCCCACCTCCCAGGCCAGCGGGATATTGATATTGGCTATCACCTTCCCGCCGTTCCCGTGGACAGCCGCCGCGATGCCCGGGATGCGGTTCGCCCCGGAAAGGGTGGTCTCCCTGTGGGTCTCGGATGTAGGCCTGCCCTCCGGCGTCACGTTGCAGACCTCCTTGTCCTCGCAGATGTCCAGCTCCAGATACCCCGGCGTGGCATTGAAATACTCCCCGGAGGAGGGGCTTATCATCAGGATACCATAATCCGCCCGGGCCGGATCCTCCGTCAGCTCCAGGCCCGGCTCCATGCCGGCCAGCATCTCCCGCAGGGCCTTCGTGGCCGCCTCTCCCGCCTCCGCGCTCTTGTGGAACGCCTCCGCATACACCCTCTTCCCGGAAAGCTTCTCCGCCGTCAGGGGAAGCACATCCTGGTTCTTCAACAGCACCACGCTCTGGCGGTGCACCCTGGCAGCCTTGTCCCAGTCTGCCTGACAGTTCACCACACGGGCCGCCTCCTGCGGATCCGCGTAGGGCTGCTCGAACATCCCCTGGGCGAACAGCTCCGTCAGCGTCCGGGCCACCGCCCTGTCCAGGCTCTCGTCCGTGAGGACCACGTCCTCCCTCCGAATCCCCTCCGGCAGTTCATGGCTGTCATAATAGCCGTTGGAGGCGCGCTCATAGGCCTCCATCCCCGCCTCATTGTCGAACAGGCCGCTGATCATGTCCACCCCGGACTGGGTCACCGCGAAGCCGATCCTCTCCGGCACATCCAGCATCTCCACGCCCCAGCTCATATTGTGGATGATGCCCGTATCCGAATTGATATATCCCTGAAAGCCCATCTGCCCTCTCAGGATATCGTCTATGAATACTTTATTGTACGCAAACCCGTAAGGATCCAGTCGGATGTCCTTTCCCGAAGCATCCTGCTGTACAGCGCTCTTATCCGCCGCCGGCTTGGAATAATAGGGCATGATGGACGCGGCATGGTACTTCACCGCCGGAAGAAACGGCGGCAGATGGTACTTCTGCAGGCTGCCCGGCGTGGCATACACATTCCACTGCCCCGCCGCGTAATGGGGATCGAAGCCGTTCTCCCTGGCGCCTCCCCCGGGGAAATGCTTCACCGTCACGGAGACTCCCTCTTTGGTGACCCCCTCCTCGCTTCCCTGGATGCCGGGAATCAAACGGGAGAAAATCTCCGCGATCAGCGCCGGTTCCTCCCCGAACGTGCCAAAGGTGCGCTGCCAGCGGGGATCCGTCACACAGTCCGCCATGTACATATACCCCTTCCGCAGGCCCGTGGCATACCATTCCCTGCGGATGCAGTCCGCGAACTCGTCCACTATGCTTAAGTCCCCGGTGCCCTTCACCGCCGCCGCGATCCCCAGCGTGCCCGGCCAGGTAGCGAATACCCCCGACGCGTCGTTCATGCCATAGACCACTTCCCCATTTTCGTTCCGGGAATTGGACATGACCTGCACCGGCACGAAACGCTCGCATTCCTCAGCCACCGCATGCATCTGGTTCAGCCAGTCCGCCAGATCCTCCGGCCTGGGGTTGGCCCGTAGGATCAGATGCCTGTTGAACCACTCCTTGATCAGCTTGGTGGTGCCGGGCAGATACTGTTCCCCGAAAATGGTCTTGTTGCGAATCTCCCCGTCATCCAGTATGCCCGACTCATCGAATATTATATTCTCGTTCTTCGGGCTCATGGGACTGGCCTTGGGATATTTTCCCATGCGCCAGTCAGAAACGAAGAGCTGGGCTATCTTCTCCTTCACGGTAAGCGACTTCACATAGGCCGCCGCCCGCTCCTCAGGCGCAAGCCTCCAGTCGTTCACCGCCGTCACTTCACCGCTTCCGTCGATGTCCTTGAAGACAAGTCCGTCTTTTTCAATCACGGCCCTGGAGACCGTACCGATGTCCGGCCCGCCCGGGTTTTTATATATTTTTATGTTGTCAGAGGCTTTCTTTGCCATAACGATCGTTCCGCCTTTCCGAATGTCAATCCTATTTCATCGTAATATATCCCTTTTCGTCCGCTTTTATCGGAAATACCTCCATGAAATCCGTCACCAGCAGAATCAACGGAATCCCTGTCCAGAAGAACAGGGTCTCGCACAATGCCAGGATGCGCCTGCCCTGGTACCAGCGGTGCCCGCCGAACCACCCGGTGAACAGCATCAGCCACAGATAGGTCCTGCGCTTAAAGGTATGGGGCACCCTCTTGCTGTCATACCAGGTCATGAGCTTCCAGATAGGCCCCCAGACCCCATAGGTGTTCTCCCGCATCCCTGCCGCCCGCTGGGCCGCCTGCAGCTCATAGTCCAGATCCGTCAGGGTCTGCCTATTGTCCTCCATGTCTTCCCTGGTCATCACCGGCACCGTTTTTTCCGCTTTCCCGCCGGCCTCGTTCTTCCTCTTATATTTTCCCTTTGCCATATCCTTTCCTACTCCGTTCCGCCGCCATCCTCCGCCCACCGTTTCCGCAGAGACACTTCTTTCCCTTGCTGTCCGTGGGTTTTTCACGGGAAACCCCGCAGGCAAATACCTGCGGGGTCGATTTACACAAAGATGCACTATCCATCTTCAGCATTCACAGCTCCGCCCGCAGCCTGTTTACGCGCTTTTCTGTGCCTTAGCCTTGATACGGGCCACTTCCTCCTGAATCTCGGCCATCTTTTCCTTGGTCAGAGGGTAGAACTTCATGGCCACCACGTTCAGAATCCAGCCGATGGCCGGCATGCCCAGGAAGCAGACGATGGTACAGACCAGCACTCCCGTGGTGTAGGGATCCTCTTGGGTAGGCAGGGTGCTGGTATAGCCGATCAGGGCATAAATCGCAGCCACGATGGTAGCCGCCAAAGAGGAGATCAGCTTGTCCACAAAGGAGAACAGCGTGCCCATCAGACCGGGGACATAGCGGCCGGAACGGTATACCTCATAGTCCGCACAGTCCGCCGTCATGGGGATGACGATATTGCCGGACAGGGAGGAGAATCCCTTCATCAAAATGTATACCAGAATATACGCCACGCCGAACAGGCTCCAGTTCGCCCCCTTGAACAGGTTGCCATAGGTCTCCAGCTTGGTCAGGGAGAAAGTCGGCCATGCCGCGCCGGCGCCATTGGCGAAGCAGATCAGGATCCCCAGCGCCACTGCCGTAGCCAGCGCGCCATAGGTACCTACCACCAGACATTTCTTCTGCCCCATCTTGCGGGCGATCTTGCCGATGCCGAAGATGCCGATCAGGGCAATGGGAATGGACGTGATCGCCGACACGGAGCCATTCAGGGCGAAATTGCCGAAGATGATGCCGTACAGGGCCATGGTCACCGCGGAGTTGGAGGTACAGCTTAAGGCCAGCTTATCGGAGGAAGCCGCCACCACCAGCATCTGGATGCCGCGGTTATGGGCCAGCACATCCGCATAGTCGCGGAAAGAGATCTTCTCCGCCTTGCCGGTGCCAAAGTACTTTACATTATCCTTGCGGGACAGGCCGAGAATGGCGCAGACCGCGAACAGGGCGGCAATAGCGCCTATCACCAGCTGCGCGAAGCACCACAGCTCCGGATTGTAGAAGCCGGACAGGGTCTGGACGCCGTCCGCCTCCGTGATCACGTTGGCAAGGTTGGGGTTGCTCTCCAGCAGTATGGCAATCTTGTCTGCGGCCGTGGCGCTGGTCAGCGTGAACTTCGGCAGCAGGGTGCTGGAGAGGAATACCGGCCAGAACAGGCTCATCAGCAGGATATTGTACACAGAGTCGAACATAGAGAAGATAGGCCTCTGCTCCGGATCGTTGGTCAGACAGGTCTGGGCCGACTTGGTGACCACGCACTGGCAGGTATAGCCCACTATGTACACCATGTAGATCAGGATGAACGCGATGAAGCGCCCTCCCGTGGGAATCAGGGGGATGAATCGGAACATGCAGAAAGTCATCCCGAACAGAAGCACCTGGCCGACTACAATGAACGGCCTGTTCTTGCCGAATTTCGTGTTGGTATTGTCCACCACCATGCCCACGAAAGGATCCGTGACGCCGTCCCATATCCTCATGATGGTGACGATAGAGCCGGCCAGCACGGCCCCCACTCCCACGATGCCTACCAAAAAGTAGGAAATAGAGCCCACCAGCATCATGTACGCGTTGGTGGAGGTGTTGTTCAGCGCATAGAACGCGATCTCCCACATCTTCGCCCGATGCACGCCTTTTTCTTCCAAGGGTTTCCTTGACATAATCTCTTTCTCCTTTCATCCTCTCTAAAAGCGGGAAAACTTGTCATGTATTATTTTACAGGATATATTGTTTTTATGAACAGTGAGAATTTTCAGTTTTTTATGGATTTTTTTATGGTAATTTATTTTTTGGTAAGATTCTTTATGGATTTTTTCGGTTTTTATCCCGCAAAGATGTCTTGTTTTGTAGAAATTCCACTATTCCTACAGAACAGCAAAAAGAATTTGCTTTTCCGCCCACAATACTATAATATAGAAAGAGAAACCCGCCATAAAACAGAAAGGATTCCCAAGGGCACTGTACATGGAAAAAATTCTGATCGATTTCGTCCGGGAGCTCCTGGACGCGGACGGCATCCCCCACCACTGCCTCACCCTCCCCTGTCAGGACTGGGATTGGCTGGATTTGGGCCTGCGCAGCGGGATACTGGGGATGACGGACCTCCACCGGAGGATGAACCGGTTTTTTGAGGATTTAAAAGAGAATACGCTGTACCATTATATGGATTCCTTCCAGTGCAGCTACTCCATATTCAGCCTGCCCGCCGCGGATCATGCCGGGCCTGGAGAGGAAGGTGCGCCATGCCGTAAATATCTTATCATCGGGCCGGTTCTGTTCGAGCCCCTCCACGGGGAGCGCTTTGAGGCGCTGTTCGAAACCTTTCATCTGCCTCCCCAGCTCATGGAGCCCCTGTACAGCTATTATCAGAACGTCACCTTGCTCCCGTCGCCCTCCCACCATGAGGGCATGATGGCTGTGCTGGCCCGTTTTCTCTTCAAGGGGGAGCCCTATGACATGGTCTTTCGAAGCGACGGGGATCCCGAGAATCTACGGCACCATTATGAGGGCATCGCGCGGATCCCGGAGCAGCCGTCCCTGAGCATTCAATACATCGAAGAACGCTACAAAGCCGAAAACGCCCTCTTAAGCGCCATCGGCCACGGCAACGAGGCCCATGCCATGGAGAGCGTCAAGCGGCTGATAGACTTAGGGATCCCTCCCAGGCTGGCCGATACGCTCCGGGACAGAAAGGACCTCTCCATCACCCTGAACAGCCTCCTGCGCAAGGCGGCGGAGCAGGCCGGCGTGCATCCCATCCATATCGACAGCTTTTCCAACCAGAACATCCGGCAGATCGAGCAGCTCGCCAGCCTGGAAGAGTGCAAAGGCTTCCAGCACAGGCTGGCCCTGGGGTACTGCCGCCTGGTAAAGAGATACAGCCTCAAGGGCTGTTCCCTGCCGGTGCAGAAAGCCGTCACCTATATCACCACGGACTTAAGCGCCGACTTAGGGCTGAAAGCGCTGGCCGGGCAGCTGAACATGACCCCCAGCTACCTCTCCTCCCTGTTCAAAAAGGAGATGGGCGTGACCCTGACGGACTATGTGAACCAGCAGCGCATAGCCCATGCACAGCATCTGCTGCTGGACACCAGCCTGCCGATCAAATCCATCGCCCAGCAGTGCGGCATCGCAGACCTGAACTATTTCATGCGCCTGTTCAAACGCATGGCGGGCGTCACCCCGAAAGCCTTCCGGGACGCCACGGACCACAGCCGCCAGATGGAGTTCGGGCAGAGCAATGCAAAAAGGAGCCAGGCCTAGAGGGCCGGACAGAAAATAGGAGGAGACTATGGCAAACAATCTAAGCGACTATCAAAAGAAGAAAGACTTCCTGGTCTGCGTGGACAGCGACGGCTGCGCCATGGACACCATGGACATCAAGCATATCCGGTGCTTCGGCCCCTGCATGGTAGCCGAGTGGGGCCTGGAGGAATGGAAAGAGGAGATCCTGGCCCGCTGGAACGAAATCAATCTCTATACCATGACCCGGGGCATCAACCGCTTCAAGGGCCTGTCCATGGCGCTGCAGGAAATCGACGGCACTTATCGGAAAATCGACGATCTGGGCACGCTGGTGAAATGGGCCGCCGAGAGCCCGGAGCTTTCCAACGATGCGGTGAAGCGGGCCATTGCGGAAAAGCCGGACAGCGTCATCCTGCCCAAGGCCTTAAGTTGGAGCCTGGCGGTGAACGCCTCCATCAATGCCCTGCCAGAGTCCGAGAAGCTCCCCTTCCAGGGCGTAAAGGAAGCCCTTTCCTATGCCCAGCGGCATGCGGACGTGGCCATCGTGTCCAGCGCGAACCTGGGGGCAGTGCTGGACGAGTGGAAGCTGTACGGGCTTCTGGAGCACACGGACATCGTGCTGGCCCAGGACGCGGGCTCAAAGGCCTTCTGCATCGGGGAGCTTTTGAAGAAAGGCTATGCGCCGGATCATGTGCTCATGTGCGGCGATGCGCCGGGGGATCAGGACGCGGCGAAGAAGAACGGCGTGTACTACTATCCCATTTTGGTAAGGCATGAGAAAGAGAGCTGGGCGGAGTTCACGGAAACAGCGCTGGCCCATCTGGTGGACGGCACCTACGGCGGGGCATACCAGGAGGAAAAGAACGCCGCTTTCCTGAACAATCTGGGCGGGTGAGCAGGGCTGCCAGGGGCCCGAGAGCCTTATCCCTCACCGGTGCTCGTCCACATAGAGCCGGACACGGTTCTGGATGATTTCCGCCACGTCCTCCAGGCTCTTCTGGCCCCTGTAATAGGCGGGCGCCTCCTCGCCGATGATTTTGACTACATCATCCTCTTCCGCGAAATAGAAAGGCCTTGCGCCCTTTACCAGTCCCAGCACAGTGTCGATTTCTTCCTGGGTCAGGGCATGAAATTTGATGACCCATCCGTCTTCATATGTCAGGAATCCGAAATCCCTCCCCTTCGCTGCCCATTCTCGGTCGTCTTCCAGATAGTATTCATTCATCATATCCATGATTTTTTTCACGGACGGAAGTCCGTTCAGCTCCCAGCGTATGCTGTAGACCAGCTCCTCCGGCTCCATCTGCTCCGCCTCTTTGGGATCCAGGACGCTTTCTATGAATTTCCACGCCCCTTCCTTATACTGCGACGTGGCCGTGATTCCGAAAGCATTTCCCGCATAAAGCAGCGTCCCGCCGCTGCCGTCCGCGGTAGGGAAGCCCACGCAGGCGGCTGTCTCCCCGAACATCCCCTCATAGCGCTGGATATTCCCCGGTCTCCGTATCTCCGCTATGGCAAACAGGACCCGGCCGTCATGGATCTTTCTCGGGAGGGAATCCTCCCCCGGCAGATTTTCCAGCGAATCCGGGAATCGGTTCACAAATTCCATCACAGCCTGAAACTGCGGGGAGTCGAAGCGGCACTCCCCTGTCTCCCAGTCGATAAAGGCATCCTGATTGAACATCATGAGATACTGCATCATCTCGTTCTTCGTGACTTCCCCGATGGGCAGGGCTTCGGGATTGCTCTGCGCGATTGCCAGCAATCTCTCCAGGGTCAGGCCGGCATCGTCTCCCAGAAGCGCCCTGTCTCCCGCCACGGTCCGCAGTACAAAGCTATCCGGAATGCCCACCAGCGTGCCATCAATGGTGTAGGTGTCCAGTATCCCCTCCACGAAGTCGTCAGGGGCAAGGGATTCCGACTGCTCCAGAAAGGGGCGCAGATCCTCAAAAACCCCCTGCCGCATGAGGCTTTCCACATCGACCCCGGACAAATCGATGAGATCCATGGCCTCCCCGGTCAATATGGCGTTATATAGATCCGTCAGGGAACCGTAATCCTGCACATCGATGCGATATCGCTCCTGGCTCCTGTTGAACCTCACGGCCAGGGCGGCCAGGGCGCTGTCTCCGTTCACGGCGGCCAGAACCAGGTTTTTGCACGGGACCACATCCTCCGTCCTTGTCCTGCGCAGCAATGCTATACATCTGTCTTCATTTGTCCAATCCTCCACAGTTACGTAATATCTGCCGTCCTCCAGGATGCTGAAATCCTCCACGAAATACCCGTTGATGTCGCTGTCCGTCCAGGCGAACAGCTCCTCCGGGGACTGCCTGGATTTCTTGCCCTCTACAGGAAAATCATATCCATAGACATACTTGTCATCGTACAGAAGAAGATTGTATTCTCCTGTCGCTTCTTTATCGAGAGCCT
>CAMTBF010000035.1 GCA_947068385.1 uncultured Lachnospiraceae bacterium | reverse complement strand
CTATCTTCTCATCGGTCTGGACGAAAGCGTAATCCACCAGTCCTTCCTGCATCTGGAGCAGGGCTTCAATACCATCTACATCGTGGGACAGCGAAACGAGATCCTCTCCAGCACCCACGCGGACATGTTCCGCCAGACCCTGGGCTATCCCCTGGAGCCGGACCCGGGCCGCGTCTCCTACAAGAAGACCCTGGGCGATACGGAATACCAGATCATCCCGCAGGCCCTGGGCATATATGGCTGGTCCATCGTCAACCAATATCCCACCTTTGAGTACATGCGGGACGTGAACCGTATGTCCTTGTTCATCATCGCCATATTCATCGGCTGCCTGATCGCGGTGGGACTTTCCGTGACCCTGGTCATCCACAGGATCTCCTCCCCCCTGAACGAGCTCAGCGTCCGGCTCAAAAGCTTCTCCTCCACAGGGCTGCGCTCTCCCCATCCTCCCATGCATACGAACAACATCACGGAATTCGATGTCCTGAACAAAAGCTTCCTGCAGATGGCCGACGACATCCAGAGCCTGGTGGCCCGGCAGAAGGAAGAGGAAGAGCAGAAGAACCAATTCCGCATCCAGGCGCTGATGGCCCAGATCAACCCGCACTTCATCTGCAATGCCCTCAATACGGTGAAAGTCATGGCGGAAATCTCCGGCACCCGGAATGTGGCCACCATGATTTCCCATATCTGCCAGTATATCTCTCCCGCCTTCCGCACCAACCGGAACCGCTGGTCATACGCGGAGGAATATGCCTTTCTGGAGGACTATATCTATATCCTGGAGATCTGCTTCAGCGCCAAGATAGAGATCGATTGCTCCTTCGATGCGTCCGTCAGGGAGGACATCCTGCCCAGGTTCCTGATCCAGCCCCTGGTGGAGAACTGCATCTCCCACGGCATGACCCCTGACAGGGCTTTGCAGATTGAGATATGCGTAAAAAAAGAGACGGATGGACAGGTATCCATCCGTGTGGCCGACAATGGAATCGGTTTTCCGCCGAAGGAGCTGGAGAGCAGAAGACAGATGCTGTCCCATATGAAAAGGGACACGCCCGCGGACCTGCAGGCCCACATCGGCCTGCAGAACATAAAGCAGCGGCTGAACCACTACTACCCGGAATGCCATGAATTCCGTATCGATTCCGTGCAGGGGCAGGGAACCTCCATCACCATCCGCATTCCGCTGCGGACGGATGGCCCGTCTGCCGGGGCCTGACCTGCCGGGGGCCATTCTGCCCGATGCGGACACAGAAGCGCCGAGAAATGACACTCATGTCACTTCTCGGCGTTAGGCTGTTGATGATGCAGCATCTTCCTCCAGGCATTGGGCGAATAGCCTGTGACCGTCTTGAAGGTCTTGCTGAAATGGGAAATGTCGCCCATGCCCGTCTTTTCCGCGATTTCATACAGGAAGACGTTGTCATCTTCCAGGAGTTCCATGGCATGCTCGATGCGGTAGAAGGTCAGGTAAGTGCTGAAGCTGATGCCCATGGCCCGCTTGAACAGGGTGGAAAAATAGCTGGGGCTGAAGGACACCCGCTCCGCCACATCGTTCAGGGCGATTTTGCCCCCCCTGTTCTCCCGGATATAGAGCAGCGACTGGCGGATCTCATCATAGCCGCAGTCCGCCCTGTACAGGACGTCCGATTTTGCGCGGAGCATGTCCCTGCACCGCAGATATATCCCCTCAAAGGTCTCATCGTCCAGGATCCCCTGCAGATGCCCTCTCAGCTCCTGCGGGCTAAAGAGGGAGAGCGCCCTGTCGAAGGCCTCCAGCCCTACGATCACCGTCTGACGATAGTCGTAAAACGAGAGCCTGTCCTGCATCATGGCCTGCTCCACGGGCTTGACGATGTTCCCATAGTATTCCTGGCGGTTCTTTCCACAGAAGGTGTTTATGGCATAGAGCGATGGGATGTTGGCCACATAATCGGCCAGGAGGGAAGCCTGGTCCTTCAGGACATCGGCGCTCAGGCACCGCACATGGCCCGCCAGGCGGAAGAAGATGTCCCTCCTCCTCCTGATCTCGCCGGGCGACTGGCAACATTCCACATCGCATATCAGCTCCTGGTCGAAGGCCTTGTATATATATTTTGAGAGGAGCTGGGCCCTCTGGACCAGATTCTCCTCCGACAGCGCCCGGTTGCGAAAAGCTACGGTGAATTCCATATCGTTCCTGCAGTCCACCACTGTCTCGGAATAGTTCAGGAAATACTCCGCCAGGAGATCCCTCACTGCCTTGGACAGGATTGCCCTGTTCCCGCCCCGTATATGCAGCCGGAACAGCAGCCAGTAGGGGCTGGCCTCAAAGGGAAGCTCCTCTCCCCGGGGCATGTCCAGGAACTCTTCCAGGAGCTGTTCGTCCGTCCGTCGGCCCGACGCCGCTCCGCTGGCCACCCCTTCCAGCGCCAGCTCTTTTCCCGCCAGGGAGAGCTTTTCCTGCAGCTCCTCCGGGGATATGGAGGATTTCAGCAGGAAATCGAAGATATGGTAGGGAAAGAGCCTAGTGATCACCTGCACATCCTCCACACAGGTCACCACGATGATCTTGCAGGGGCGCTCCTCCTCGCAGATCTTCCCGATTAGCTCCACGCCCCCCAGCCTGGGCATGTTCAGGTCGGTGATCACGATCTCCGGGTAATGCGCACGGTACAGCTGCAGAGCCTGTATCCCGTCGTCCGCCTGCGCCACGATCTGCATGTTCAGTTGTGCCCAATTCACCGAAGATACGATGCCTGCCCGCGTCAGCAGCTCATCCTCCGCAATCAGTACCTTATACATTCCCGCCATCCCCCCAGATTGCTCTATATGGCTATCATGATATGAGTTTCTTGATTCTGCTGGTTCTCATTATACACCACATATCTGCAAAAAACAACCTGGGAGAATGCGTCTCTTGGCCAAATGCAGGAGCAGGATGTTTCAGCGGGAGAACCATTCCTTCATCACGCCCAGCACCCGCACCAGCTCTTCCTCCGTGATCACATAGGGTACCATGGCGTACAGATAGTTCAGGAAAGGCCGGCTGAACACGCCCCTCTCATAGGCGAACTGCTGGTAGCCCTGCACAGCGGCAGCGTCTTTGGTCTCCACGCAGACACAGCCGCCCATGATGCGCACCTCCCGAATCTGCTCATGGGCCAGGCCCCTCATCTCCCGCTTTGTGATCTCCTCGATGCGACGAATCCTGGCGGGATAATCCCCCTCCTCGAACAGCTCGATGGATTTCAGCGCCACGCTGCAGGCCAGGGCATTGCCCATGAAGGTCGGCCCGTGCATCAGAGCCTTTCCCGAATCGTCCCCGTAAAACCCTTCGTACACCTTGCGGTTGGCCACGGTCACCGCATGCCCTATATAGCCGCCGGTCAGGGCCTTTCCCAACACCAGGATGTCCGGCAGCACCAGGTCTGCCACGAAGCGGTTCCCCGTCCGCCCGAAGCCCGTGGCCACCTCGTCAAAGACCAGCAGGACGCCGTATTCGTCGCAAAGCTCCCTGGCCCGCCGCAGGAAGGAGATGTCGTACATCCGCATGCCCCCGGCCCCCTGGAGCAGCGGCTCCACGATGAAGCAGTTCAGCTCCCCATGGAAGCGGGCGAAAGCCTCCTCCAGCGCGTCCGTCTGCGTGGGGATATGGATCACATCCTTTTTCTCCCCATAGGCCTCTAGGATGAAATGATAGTCCTCATCGTCCCCCACCTCCATGGCCTTGAAGGTGTCCCCATGATAAGCGTGGGTCAGGGACAGGACTTTTGTCCGCCTCCAGTCTCCCCGGTTCACATAATACTGCAGGGCCATCTTCAGGGCCACCTCCACCGCCACGCTGCCGGAGTCCGAGAAGAAGCAATAGTCCAGATCCCCCGGCAGCCATTCCTCCAGCTTCTCCGCCAGCCTCCGTACCGGCTGGTGGGTGAGCCCGCCCAGCATCACATGCGAGAAGCAGTCCGCCTGAGCCTTGATGGCCTCTGTCAGCGCAGGATGCTTATAGCCGTGGATCACGCTCCACCAGGAGGATACCGAGTCAATCAGTTTCCGATCCTTCGTGTATAAATATACGCCCTCCGCATCTATGATTTCATAGGGCGCTTTCATGGTCTTCATCTGTTGATAGGGATACCAGATCATATATGTCGCCTTCCTTTCGTCACTCCTCATACAGGGATGCCAACGCCTCCCCGTCCATGGCAAGCTCCTTTGCCCCTTCCTCCACACAGGCCAGCACCTTCAGCCCTGTCCTGTGCTCGCACATCCGCACATTGTCCTCTTCCATCATGTCTCCGGGGTGGAAGCGGTTGAAGAGGATGCCCTTCACGGGAATCCCCCGGGAGCGCATGTATTCCGTGGTCAGCACCACGCTGTTGATGGTGCCCAGCCCCGCATGGGCCACCAGCAGGCAGGACAGCTCCAGCCTGGCGATCACGTCCTCCAGCCAGATCTCCGCCTCATCGAAGCAGATCGGGCACAGGATCCCGCCGCTGCCCTCCACGGTCACATAGCCGTACTCCCGGCACACTTCCCGGAAGCCCTTCTCCACCATGTCCAGCCTCACCGGATTCCCCTCCAGCCGGGAGGCCAGATGGGGCGATACCGCGTGCTCGTAGACATAGGGGCACATCTGCTCCAGGGGCTGTGCGATGCCGGAGACGTCCCTGACATAGGCCGCGTCCCCCGGGATGAGGCTGCCGTCCTCCCGCCGCGCGTTGCCGCTCATGGCCGCTTTGTAATAGCCCGCGCTTCTGCCGCTCTCCTTCAGTTTTTTTACGATCAGGCCAGCCACATAGGTCTTCCCTACGTCCGTCCCTGTCCCCACGATGAATATCTTCTTACTCATTGCAAAGCTTCACCTCGAATCCCAGATTCCTGACCAGGCTCCTGTCCGTCTCCACGGTGATTCCCGCCGTGGTCAGCATGTCCCCGGAAATGGCCGCGTTGGCGCCGCTTTTGAAGCACAGCTCCCCTTTGTCCCCCAAAAGCCCTCTCCCCCCTGCCAGCCGGATGGAGGCGTCCGGAATCAGGAACCGGAAGACGGCCACGCAGCGCCTGGCCTCCTCATTGGTCAGGGGCTTGCGGTTCTCCAGGGGCGTGCCGGGGATGGGGTTCAGGAGGTTCACAGGGATGGACTTCACGCCCAGCTCCCTGGCGGTGAGCACCATGTCGATGCGGTCCTCCATGGTCTCCCCCATCCCCAGGATCCCCCCGGAGCAGACCGACAGCCCGGCCCTTTTGGCGGCTTTCAGGGTATTGATTTTGTCCTCATAGGTATGGGTGGTGCATATCTGCGGGAAGAACCTGGCGGAGGACTCCAGGTTGCAGTGCACTCTCGAGGCCCCGGCCTCTTTGATTTTCCGGAACTGCTTTTCCGCCAGCAGGCCGAAGGACACGCAGACCTGGATGCCGGTCTCTGCCCGGATGGCCCGGATGGCCTCGCAGACCTGCTCCACCTCCCCCTCCGCAAGCCTCTTGCCGGATGTGACGATGGAGTAGCGCAGCACCCCTTTCGCCTCATTCTGCCTGGCGCCCTCCAGGAGCTCCTCCGTGGACAGGAGCCCGTGGGCCTCCGTGCACCTGGCCTGGTAATGGGCGCTCTGGGCACAGTATTTGCAGTCCTCCGAGCAGCGGCCGCACTTTCCGTTGACGATGGTGCACAGGTCAAAGCCCTGGCCGCACTTTTCCCTGCGTATCTCCTCCGCCGCCTCCGCCAGCTCCTCCAGGGGGGCTTTGGCCAGCAGCAGCGCCTCTTCCCGTGAAATGTCCCCGGTGGCCAGCGCCTTTTCTTTCATTTCCTGTATCATGCACATGGTATTCGCTCCTTTCAGGGTTCGGTATGTTCGGTATGTTCGCTTTTTTGTCATTCCCGGCCCGCCCAGGCAATCGCCGCCGCTATGGCTGCCGCCGCAGCCCGCAGCTCCTCCTTCGTGTGGGTGGCCATCAGGGCGGCCCGCAGCATGGCCTCGCCCTTCTTCACGGTGGGGTAGCGGATGGCCGGGAGGAAGAATCCCTGCTCCATCAGCATTTCGGAGACCTCTACGGCCTTTTCCTCCGCCCCGATCCGAATGGGTATGATGGCGGTCTCGGACCACGCCTCTATGCCGCGCTCCCGCAGCTGCCCGCAGAACCACCGGACGTTCTCCTGGAGCCTGCCCACCCGCCAGGGCTCCTCTTCTATGAGCTCCAGGGCCCGCTTTGCCGCCGCCATGGTCACAGGAGGGAGGGCGGTGGAGAAGATATAGCTCCTGGCCCTGTTCTTCAGATATTCCGCCAAAACGCGGGAGCCGCAGACATATCCGCCCTCCGCGCCTATGGCTTTGCTCAGAGTGCCCATGAGGATGTCCGTCCGCCCTTCCATATGGAAATGCTCCTCACAGCCCCGGCCCGTGGCTCCCACCACCCCGGTGGCATGGGCCTCGTCTATCATGGACAGCAGGCCGTAGGCATCCGCCAGCTCCACCAGGCCGGGCAAGTCCACGATGTCCCCGTCCATGCTGAAGACGCCATCGCTGACGATCATCCCCTGCCGCCCCGGCCGCTCCTTTATCTTCCGCTCCAGATCCGCCATATCGTTGTGGCGGTAGACCACCGTCTCTGCCCTGGACTGCCTGCAGCCGTCGATGATGCTGGCATGGTTCAGCTCATCGCTGTAGATGACGTCCCCTGCCCGGCACAGGGCCGGAAGAATGCCGCTGTTGGCCGCAAACCCCGTATTGAACACAACTGCCGCCTCCCGGCCCTTGAACCGGGCCAGGGCCTCCTCCGTCTGCGTATGCAGCGCCGTGGTCCCGGTGGTGAGCCGGGAGCCGCCGGAGCCCGTGCCGTATTCCGCCAGGATCCGTGCCGCATATGCCTTGATCCGCTCCTCATTGCATAAATCCAGGTAGGAGTTGGAGGCCAGCATCAGCATGTCCCGGCCCCGGTACCTGACATGGGCGCTCTGGGGGCTCTCGATTACCTTGACCTCCCGGTACAGATGCCGTTTCCGAAGGGTATTCAGTTCCTCTTCCATCCGCTTCCATTTATCCACAATCTCTATCGCCTTTCTTCCTCATCTCATTCCGGCATATGTACCAGCACCTTCTGCTGCTGGAGGTAGCGGATGCAGTCCTCCCGCTCCTCTTCCCCTCCCCGGAACAGAAATACGCGCCCGCCCTTTGGGCTGCCTGGCTCCTTCAGCCTGGTGACGCGCACATAGCCGAACTCCCTGGAGGCGATATAGCCGGTGACATAATCCGGATCGTCGGAAACGCACAGCTCCGCCACGATGTTAGGGTGGCTGACCACCTTTGTGGCCAGGACCAGCGCCTCGTTGAAATGGTTCTTGCCCTCACAGGCGGACTGCCTTGCGGCGTCCGCGGTCTCCATGTCCATATAGGTGGCCCGGATGCCCCGCTCCCTGTCCGGCTCCAGCCGTTCCAGGCTGTCCGCGTCCAGGAGCATAGCGCCCCGCATGGAAAAGCTCTGCCCCCAGAGGGCAAGGATCTCTTCCCCGCGCTTCAGCCCCAGCCTGCGCAGATACCCGCGCACCACGTCCAGCCCCTCTCCGGCATTCGAAGTCTCCATTGTAGTCACTCCCAGGGCGGGAAGATGGAGAATCTCCTCTTCCTCCACGGCCTCGATCTTCAGGTTGATGAAATCCGGCTTCCCCTTGCTGTGCCGGAGCGCCCGGGCAAGGAGCCTGGAGCAGTATCTCTCCAGCTCTTGTTCCGGGACGATTTTCTCCGCCCCGGAGATGTGGCCCTCTTCCTTGTTCGAAGCCCTCATTTTGATGCTGTATCGATTCATTTCGTTCCCTCTGCATTTCCTGGATTCGTGCCGTTCCTGCTTCCTGCGGGACAGGGCCCGGAAAGGCTGCCGGATCCCTCCCCTGTACAGGCGGGGGCTCAGCCCCGCGTCAGAGCGCCGGCCTCCCTGCGGGCCAGCCGCTTCATCACCGGATACATTACGGTGGCGGCTACCGCCGTGAACACCATCCCCGGCGCCGCCGCTGCTATCAGGGCCAGCGGATCCGTGCCCGATATGCCCCCCAGGACCAGCCTCCCCGCCACCGTGCCAAGGGGGCCGCTGATGGCCAGCGTGACGGGATTTACACCGAACAGGGCCAGGATCCCTCCCGCCACCAGGCGGAATATCATGGCTATCGTCACGTTCACGATCGTGTGGGTGCCCAGGATCAGATTGATCGCGCTGGCCAGAATGCCGATCCGGATATAGCGCCTAAAGCCGAAGCAGGCGGCGATGCAGACGGCAAAGGGCGCGGAGAGCTGGAATTCGCAGCCCGGAACGATGCTGGGGAGCTTGAACGTTCCCAGCACCGCCAGTACTGTGGCCAGAAGCGCTGTGGTGGTCATCTCCATTGTCTTTTCCCTGTTTTTCATGGATATCTCCTCCGGTTGACTGCAGGGTCTTCCCTGCTGTGTGCTTTCTTGATTATATCCAATCAATTCCAGATTGTCAACCTATTCTTTTAAATGGTTGACAATAAAACGATATGAAATGCTCCATCGCTGTCATCCGCATTCCATATCAAAGGTTGCAGTGCTTCCTCCACGTCCCCCTGAAATACCGCCCCACAAAGCAGCACACCCGGAAGACCCAGTCCGCCACCATGGCGGCCCACACGCCCACGGCTCCCATGCCCATCTGGACGCCGAACACAATGCTCAGCCCGATGCGGAAGGTGACCATGGAGAAGATTGCGATCGTCATGGTATATTTCACGTCATTGCAGGCCCGGAGCATGTTGGGCAGCACAAAGGAAGCGGGCCACAGCAGGATCGCCAGGCCATCGTGGATCATCACAAGGATATAGGCCAGCTCCGTGGCCTCCGCCCCCAGGCCGTAGAGCCCCAGGATCGGATGCAGGAACAGCAGGATCAGGCTGTTGGCCACCGCCGTGGAGGCATATGTGATCAGCAGCAGCTTTTTCGTATAGTACCGCACCTGCGCCAGGTCCCCGGCCCCCACGCACTGCCCTATCACGGTGATCATGGCCAGGTTCATGCCCTGCCCTATGATGCAGCCCATGCTGTCCAGGCTGTTGGCCACGCCGTTGGCGGCGATCTGCGCCGTGCCGAAGCCCGCGATGATGCTCACCACGATTACACGGCCCAGCTGGAAAATACCGTTCTCGATGCCGCTGGGGATTCCGATATAGAGGATTTTCCGGACGACCTGCCACTCGAACCGGAACCGCTCCCTGTTCAGATGAATGGGGCGGTCAGGATTCCGCAGAAGGACATACAGGCACAGGCCCGCCACGGCCCTGGACACCAGCGACGGCACCGCCACGCCCGCCACTCCCATCTTCAGGCCGAACACGCAGAGGGCATTGCCGCCCACGTTGATGATGTTCATCAGCACGGACACCTTCAGGGTGATCTGGGAATTCCCCATGGAGCGGAACAGCGCCGCGCAGGCATTATAGACGGCCAGGAACGGGAAGGACAGCGCGGAGATGATCAGGTAGAGAATGGCATTGCGCATCACGTCCTGCTCTATCCTTCCGAAAAACAGGTTCAGGATGAGCCTGTGGCCGGCTATGACCAGAAGGGAGACCGCTATGGTGATCAGGGCATTGACCCAGAGGAGCTGCTTCGCGGACCGGCAGGCCTCCTCCCGCTTGGAGGCCCCGATGAACTGGCTGGTGACCACCGCCCCGCCGGTGGCCAGGGCGGCCAGTATGCTGATGATGAGGTTATTGAACATGTCCACCAGGGAGACCCCGGAGACCGCCGCCTCGCCCACGGAGGAAATCATCATGGTGTCCGCCATGCCTACCGTGATGGCCAGGGCCTGCTCCAGGATCAGGGGGATGATCAGCTTTTTCAGATCTTTGTTGGAAAATATCATGGTATTCGCAGCTTTTTCTCCTGTCTTCATCTGTTCCTCTCCTATTCGTCCCGCGTCCCCGCTCACCCCGCCCGCAGCCGGAAGGTCTTCGGCGCCAGCTTATACACCAATACGCAGGCGATGATGCCGTACAGCACGCAGAACACGATCGTCATGGCCCCGAACAGCAGCGTGGGCATCCTCAGCTGCATCAGGAAATAGCAGACCATATAGGTGGCTATGGAGACCAGCTTGTAGGTTCCGCCCTTCAGCTGGGTCCCCACCGTGTAGGGCTGGAGGAGATAATAAATCGTCAGATAATGGACGGAAAAGAATAGGCTCATGCACACCGTGGAGACCACCAGCACGATGTAGTTCACCGGCTGGTCTGTGCCCCCGGAGGCATAGAGGATCAGCGCCAGCCCGGCTCCGATGATGAACGCCGGGACCGCGTTAATCTTCATGATCTCCCGCAGCCGTATCCGGAACAGCTTCAGCACGAAGCCCGGCCTCTTATAGACGGAATACGTCAGCAGGCTGTGGTCGCAGTTCATGAACAGGGCCTGGGTAAAGCCCGTCCCCCGGTTGATGGCGTATAGGATGAACGCAAAGTACGGCAGCCAGGTCATCACCAGTTCATTGGCTATGGGACGCAGCTGCGGCTTCAGGGATAGGGCCAGCAGCACGCCGCAGACAAGGGCCGCGCACACATAGGAAATCTTCTCCGCCGACCTCCACAGGATTTTCCGATGCCGCTTGACGAAGAGCTCGTTGAGGTATTCGAAGCCGCTCTTTCCGCTGGTGATGGATATGTCCGCGGATATCTTCTTCTCGTTGGCCTCCTTAATGGTACGGGCATTCCGGGCAGGCGCGTCCATCTGGAACATGGCCCCGGCCAGAAGCTCCCGGCACACCTCCCTGTATTCCCGGAACCTATAGATTCCCGGGACGCAGGCCGCTCCGATGAGGATAGAGAGCAGGGACAGCACGGCGGGTACGGCCACGGGCAGCACCAGGCCGAAAGCGGGCAGCCCATAGGCCAGCCCCAGCAGCAAGGCTATCCCCAGCCATTGGAACTTATCCAGCTTGTTTTCATTGTACACGTTCCCCCGGAGCTTATAGTCCCGCAGCGTATACGCCACATAGGACAGCTTGCAGCCCGCGATGGAGAACGGCAGCAGCGCGCAGAGCCACGCCGGGACGCCGCCAAGCAGTCCGAACAGCAGGGAGAAGGGCATAAAGCCTACAATCACCTTCAAAATCGAATATCCGTAGTTCACCAGCGTGTATTCCCTGGCGTCCATCCGCATCAGGAGGATGGCATAGTATTTGTCTTTGGAGGGGTTGAAAAGCGTGGTGTTGGCAAAGCAGCCGATGACCGTCAGGAACAGGAGGATATGGAGGAACACGCCCTCCCGTGGGAGCCCGTCATACAGCAGGGCAGGCAGGAAGACCATGAGGAGCAGGTACAGGCCCTTCCCCAGGAATACGGAGACCACCTCCCAGATTGCCGAGAGCACGTTGGCGAATATCTTCAGCCCCCACACCCCGTACAGGGCCTCCGGCAGGAGCCTCTTCACCAGGGGAATCTGCTTCAGGGAGTACAGGATGCCGTTCACCCGATATGTATTTTTCAGGGAAAAGGATAAGATAAATGTTTTTTTCAAGCGAATACCTCCTATGCCTGCTCCCGCAGGGCCGCGATGATCTTCTCCCGGAACTCCTGGCCGTCCAGGTGGCTCTTCTCCACCACCTCCAGCTCCCCGTGGTTCAGCAGGATGATCTCGTCGCACAAATCCAGGGCCAGGTCCAGGAGATGGGTGGAGAAGATCGTGATGCGTCCCTGCTTTAAGGAGCGCAGGACCCCCTTCATCTCCTCCGCCACCACCACGTCCAGGGAGGTCAGCGGTTCGTCCAGCAGCAGGATGTTGGGCCTGGCGATGATGTTCACCAGCATCTGCATCTTGTTCTTCATGCCGTGGGAATAGTCCTTCAGCAGCTTGTCCCTGTCCTCCGGGGCGATGCCCATGAACGCGAAATACTCGTCCAGAGGCCTGGGCTGCCCGACGGCGTTCCCGTTGATGTCTATGAAAAATTTCAGGAATTCCCTTCCCGTGAGGAATTCCGGCACGGTAGGCGTGGAGAGCACATATCCGATGTCCTCTGCCACAAGGCCCCGCCGCCCACTGTCCGTCTCCAGGAAGAATTCGCCGCCGTCCGCCTTCACGTCCCGGTTGATGCAGTTGAACAGCGTGGTCTTGCCCGCGCCGTTGCGGCCCAGCAGCCCGTAGATCTTCCCCTCCTCGAAGGTGAAGTCGATGTCCCGCAGGACTTCCTTTTTCTCATAATGCTTGGACAGATGTTCGATGATGGTTAGTGTATAATTATTATTGGCAGAGGGAGGGAGCACACTAAATATAAAAGGGAAGCAGAGAAAATCCCCACTTCCCAAACATGCAGAAATCCTTTATGATGTTAACGACGAAGAAAACAAAAGAAGGAGACTGCATGATGAAGACTATTGTAGAGGAAAAACTGGTATCATTCAAGACCCTGGAGCAAAAAATCTATAAATATATATGCACCTATGGAGCAGAGCTTACGCGGATAGTGCTGGAGAAGTATGATGATGAGCTGGCAGAAGGAAGGGACAGGAAGGCATACCGGGACAAAGGGAAGCGGGGGACGACCATAAAGACGGTATACGGGGAGGTGTGCTATTCCCGGAGGGTGTATGAGAAGAAAGGGGAAGGAGGGGAGAAAAGGTATGTGTACCTTCTGGACGAGGCGATGGAGATGGAGAAGATAGGGCTGCTGTCGGCAAACCTGGCAGAGAAGATAGCGATGACGGCAGCGGAGAGCCCCTACCGTGTGACGGCGGAGACGATAAGCAGCACCTGCGGCCAGAGCGTGAGCCATGGCGGGGCATGGAACCTGGTGCAGCGCCTTGGGGAGAAGGTCAGCAAGGAAGAGTCCTATGCAGTAAGCCAGATGGAGGCCGGGGAGGCTTTGGGAAAAGAGGTGCTGCCGGTGCTGTTCGAGGAGATGGACGGGGTATGGCTGTCCATGCAGGACGGAAGGCACCAGAAGATGAAGAAACAGGAAATGAAGGTGTTCACGATGTATGAGGGGTGGAAAGAGCAGGACGGGGGCCGCAGCAGCCTGGTGAACAAGACGATGCTTGCAGGGATGGAGAAGAGCGGCGAGTTCCATGCAAAGAGGGAGGCACTGATAGAAAAGAGGTACGCGGCAGACGAGATCATGCAACGCGTACTGAACGGGGACGGCGGGGGCTGGGTAAAGGAGCCGTATGACCCGGAGGCAATCGTGCAGCTGGACAGGTACCATGTGTACCAGGAGATCCTGCGCAAGATTGGGGACAAGAAAGCGCAGAAAGAGATCCGGGGGCTGTTCGACAGCGAAAAGCCGGATGAGATGCTGGAGTATATAAAGGCCTATGCCGACAGCGTGGCAGGTGATGAAAAGAGCAGGAAGAAGGCCCTGGAACTGCACCAGTACCTGGGCAACAACAGGGAGGGCCTGATGCCATGGCAGAAGCGTGGGATAGAGATACCTGATGCGCCGGAAGGAATCGTGTACAAAGGGATGGGGGTGCAGGAGAGCCAGAACTGCACGGTGATAACGCTGCGGATGAAGCACCGGAGGATGCGCTGGTCGGCAAGCGGCGCGAACAACATGGCTAAGATACTGTACCGGAAGGAGAACCGGGAGCTGGCTGAAACAATAGAAAGGTATGCGGATGGGTTCCTCCCCATATCTGGGATGGAAGATGCCGTCAAGACACTGAGTGCTGCGAAAGCACCAAAGAAGGACGGGAAAGGGAACCCTTATGTGGACAGTACGAGTCGCCACATGCCTCTGCTGGATGCAATGCGGACGGCATCCAGAAAGGCATTCATAGCAGCTTTCGTCGATTAAAAAGCAAAACAAACCTATATCAAAAATAGAGGCTGAATTGTCAGAAAATAACAGGAAATGTCGGACATCTATAAAAAAGAGAAAAATGCCAATTAGGACTTGACACATAC
>CAMTBF010000034.1 GCA_947068385.1 uncultured Lachnospiraceae bacterium | reverse complement strand
GTAGCAAGGGGAGGGTGTTTGGCTCCCTGTTCATGTCCCTGTTCATGCTGGTGATGTTTTCGTTTCTGATGAAATCCTCCATGAGCGGACTTGACGCCCCCATGCCTTATCTGATTTCCGGCGTGATCATCATGAGCGTGTTCCAGGTCAGCGTCAACAATTCCTCCGATATTCTGTCCGACATTTCCAGCGGCTATATGAAAGAGGTCCTGGTGGCCCCTATCGCGCGGACGCAGATTTCCATGGGACATATCCTGTCCGGGGCGGTGATCGCCGCGCTGCAGGGCATCGTGACCATGATCTGCGGCATCGTCATTGGCCTGCGGGTGGGCGTCCTGCAGATCCTGCTGCTGGCAGCGGTGATGCTGGCTTCCGCTATGGCGTTCAGCGCCATCGGCCTGTTCCTGGCGACGGTTTCGCGGAACTCCCCGGCCTTTCAGACCCTCAGCTCCATGATCATGATGCCCCTGACCTTTGTCTCCGGCGCGTATATCCCCACCACCATCATACCCGGCTTTCTCCTGCCCATCGTCTACCTGAACCCGCTGACCTACACCACCTCCATCTTCCGCTATATCGCACTGGGGGCGCACACGCTGGCCACAGAGGAACTGGTGGAGCAGGGCATGGCGTTCGACCTTGGGGGATTTGTCATCACGCCGCTGATGGGGCTGGCCATCACCATTTTGATCGGGGCATTTTTCTTCGTGCTGTGCGTCCGCAAATTCGACAGGGCGGACTTCTCCACCATCAAGGTCGCCACAGGGATGCGGGGCGGTGCCGATGGGGCCAGGAGGTAGCTTATGGAACTGCAATTGGACGCTGTCATGAAAAACTACAAGAGCAAACAGGTCCTGAAAGGGATAACCCTCACCATGGGGACAGGGGTCTACGGCCTGCTGGGGCCCAACGGGGCGGGGAAGACCACCATGATCCGGATGCTGGCCGACGTGCTGCGCCCCACAAAAGGGCGCATCCTGTACGATGGAAAGGACATCCGCGACCTGGGGGACGCATATCGGGCGAAAATCGGCTATCTGCCCCAGGATGTGAGCTTCTACGGCGACTTTACCGGCAGGGATTACCTGGAATACTCGGCGGCGCTGAAAGGGATGGAAAAGGCCCGGGCGAAGAGGCGAATCGAGGAATTGGCCCGCAGCGTCGGCCTGTGGGAGGATCTGAAACGGAACTGCACCGCCTATTCCGGCGGGATGCAGCGCAGGCTGGGCATTGCCCAGGCTCTTCTGGACGACCCGGAGATTCTGATTCTGGACGAACCCACCTCCGGCCTTGACCCCCATGAGCGGATCAAGTTCCGCAACATCATCTCCGCCTATGCGAAGGACCGTCTGGTGCTGCTTTCCACCCATATCGTATCCGATGTGGAGCAGATAGCCGCCCAGATCATGATGATGGAGCACGGCCACATCCGGCACATCCACACGGGCGGAGAATATGTCCATATGATGGAGGGCCGGGTCTGGCTGGTGGAGATGCCTGCGGACCGTCTGGTGGACTTTCAGAACCAGGCTGTCATCAGCAATGTCAGGGCGAAGGACGGCTGCATGGAAGTCCGCATCATCGAGGAGGCAAAGCCTTTCCCTGATGCGGTGCAGGCCATGCCCACGCTGGAGGACGCCTATCTGTATCTATTCAACTATTTGCCGGAAAAGGCCAGGAGGTAACGCGATGCCATTGTTTCGATTTGAACTGCGAAAACTGCTCCTCAACAAAAAGACCCTGCTTTTGCTGTTGTGCCTGTTTGTCCTTTACAGTGTGGTAGGCCTGACCTCCACCATGTTCCTGATCGGCGGCAATGACAGCTACCGCGCTTACGAGGAGCAGGCCGCCGCATGGGAGGGCCCGCTTGACAGCGAAAGGGCTGCGGAAGCGGAAGCAATCTATCAGGAGGTTAGCGCCCGGTATGGCACGGATTCGCGGATGATTGCCCGGAGCGTCAAGGACCAGCCGGAGATCATTCTGGCGGTGAACTATCACGCCTATGCTGAGCGGGTGGAGGAATATTGGAACGGCACACCGCCGGAGAGCGCTGAGGAGCCCTACGGGATCGCTCTCCTGCAAGGGAAGATTGGGTCGCTGGAAAGCCAGGGAAAGCAGGATTCCTTTGTCTATCGGGAGCTTTCCGCCGCCCTGCAAAGGCTGAAGGAATTAGGGGAACCGAGGTTTGCCAATGCCCTGCTGTGGGAGAACCTGTTCGGCAACTGGGGAGAGCATATGATGCAGTTCCTGCTGTTCGTGCCGCTGACCTTTGTCATCGCCCCGGTGTTCGCCGTGGAACGCTCCAGCGGCATGGACAATCTGATCCTAAGCGCCCGGAACGGCAGGCGCAAGATCGTCACGGCAAAATTGCTGAGTGCGCTGGCCGCCTCCACGGTGGTGGTGGCGCTGTATCTGGCCGCTACGTTTCTGCTGGGCTTTCTGCCCCACGGGAGCTTCCACGGCTGGGATGCCGCCATCCAGTCCATCCCGGCCTATACCCGTTCCATGTTCCGGTTCAAGGTCTGGCAGCTTGCCGCTGTGGGGGCCGCGTGGCTCATTTTTACCGGCGCGGTCTATAGCCTGATCATATGCTTTATTTCCTCCCGCATGAAGAGCCAGATGGGCGCGGCGGGGGTCAGCCTGGCGGTCCTGTTCGTGAATGTGGGGCTGGCGGCGATGGGCGACGCCGTTGCGCAGAGGCTTGGGCCGCTGGTGGATTTCGGGCTGGCCAATGTCACGCTGATGAAGGAGGTGTTCGGGGGCTATAAGGTCTTCGATGTGTTCGGAATGTGCGTCAGCTACCCGGGGCTGGCAATCCTGGTTCTGGCCGCTGTTGCCGCCGCTGCCGCTCTTGGAGCCTACCGGGGGCAGAAAAGCAGGGCTGTGGCGTGACGGCGGATCTGATTCCCTAATGCTTCTGAAATATTTTAGTGATTTGCAAATAAAAGGCGGAATGCTTGCGGAGCGGTGCATATTATGCTAGGATAACAGTTTGGATTATTTGAAATATTTTGTAAGGTTCTTGCTTCCGCGGAGTCTTATAAGCGGAAGGAGGTGGTAGGGTGACGGAGTTCGAGAAAATATACCGGACCTATTTCGACGATGTATATCTGTATATCCGCAGGCTATCCGGCAGCGAAGCGATAGCGGAGGAGATCGCCAGCGAAGCGTTCTTCAAAGCCATGCGCTCCATCGGCGGCTTTCGCGGGGACTGCGACATTCGGGTATGGCTCTGCCAGATCGCAAAGAACTGCTATTACACCTATCTGAAAAAGTTCAGGTACACAGAAAGCATCGACGACGCCGAGCTGCCGGAATCCGCATCGGGTGAAAGCACGACGGAAGAGCAGTGCATCAGGCGCGACGAGGCGGCACGGATAAAAAGGATCCTGCATGCCGTGCCGGAGCCGTACAAGGAGGTCTTTATGTGGAGGGTGTATGCGGAGCTGAGCTTTCGGGAAATCGGGCAGATATTCGGCAAATCGGAGAATTGGGCCTGCGTGACCTACCACCGGGCCAAAAAGATGATTCAATCCAGACTGGAGGACAGAACCTATGCGAAATGAATGCAACATCATCAGGGACATCTTGCCGCTATATGCAGAAGACATGGTGAGCCCCGATACCGTATCCTATGTAGAGGAGCATCTGAAAAGCTGCGAGGCATGCCGCAGGGAATATGAGCAGGCCAAAGAGCCGGGGCGGGCGGAAGGAAAGAGGGACGCCGTCCCGCTGCTGAAGCTCAGGAAGAAGATGGCGGCTAAGAAGATACAGACAATCCTGCTGACTGCCGTGTTCGTGGCCGCGCTGCTGGTATCGGCCTTTGCCGTGCTGGACGCGCCGGTCTATCTGCCGTACTCTGAGGGGCTGGTTACGGCTGAGCCTGTGGGGGACGGCGGCCTGTGCATTATTTTTGACGAGGAGGTGACAGAGTTCGACTACGCCCTCTATCCGGATCCCGAGGGCGGAAGCTTCTACTACTGCGAGGTCCAGGCCTGGACTTCCCTTTGGGACAAGTGGTTTTCGGATAAGGATGGGAAACTGTCGGCAATCGTTTTTCCGAAGGAGCCTTTTCCGATTAAGGGGGTGTATCTTCCCAATGACGGGAATGAGAATATCTGCTTTTACGGGGACGCGGATTATGAGGGAGGCATTGTCCTGCCAAGGCTGTCGCTGGGGTACTATCTTTTCCTTGCGGTGGCAGCCCTGGTGGCGCTGGCAATTGCATGGCTTGCAGTAAAAAAGAAAGCGGAATTACGGGTATGCGTAGAACGTATCGGTCTGTACCCCATCGCCTATATCATCGGCCACTGCATCGTGTCAGGCTTCCGTACAGCTTCCTACTCGCTGCCGCGCGACTTTTTCCTGATCGTCTTCCTATCGCTTCTTCTGTACAGCGGCCTGCTGCTGGCATACGGCATCTGGCGGTTGAAAAAGGAACTGAAAGAAAGCGCTCCTCCCTATATCCGGTCGTCCCGATAGACCACATCGGAGAGCGGAATTTTGTATTTCTGCTTATACTGGTACATCTTCGTGTCAGTATCGCTGATGTACGCCGTCAGGGGCGTGGCGCAGTGGGCCGGAACCAAAGTGGTGGCATAGCTGAAGCTCTTGGGGTGCCCGCTGCTCTTGTCGGCCAGCAGCGCCTGCCGCAGCCCGTCCAGCTTCCGGTCCTGATCCTCCGAAGCGGCTCCGGCCTGGAGCACGAAGAATTCATCCCCGCCCACCCGGCACACCTCGCCGCCCAGGGCCTGCAGCGCCCTGGAGACCTCCACCAGATAACTGTCGCCCGCTTCATGCCCGAAGGTGTCGTTGCAGTATTTCAGATAGTCCACATCGATGAAGGAGAGGGTGAAGGAGGTGCCCTCATCTACCCACTGCTCCATCTTCTCCATGGCGTAGCGCCGGTTCTTTAAATTGGTCAGAGGATCCACATAGGCAAAGCGGTAGATCATTTTCTGCCGCCGCTGCCGTTCCGTCTCGTCGATCACGATATGGACGATAGCCTGTCTCCTGGCATCGTGGGAATCCTCCGCGTCCGAGCGCAGCCAGGGGATGAGGAAGGACTCCACCTGGTAGAAGATATCCTTGTCGTCGCAGTCCTCAAGCGCCATATCCCACCGAAGGGAATTCCGGCCTTGCTTCGGTACCCCTTCGTCCCCGGCAGGCTGCCCCTCCTCCGTTTTCTGGCTCTTCTGGTGATGGTCCAGCTGCTGTTGGATTTCCGGCTGCTTCTCCAGCAGCATCCGGGTCAGCTGGGCGGCAGTCTGGGCATGGGCCTTCTGGAACCAGCGGGCCGGCTGATTGGCATGCACCTCCTGGCCGGTATCCGCGGAATAGACGAAGATCATGTTGTGGGTATAGTCGGTGAGGGCGTTCACCAGCTCCAGGTTGCTGCGCAGCTCCTGATTGCTCTGCTCCAGGGACCAGCCGATTTCATCCATAGCCTGGATGTTGTCCATCAGGACCTGATTCTCCAGCTCTAACGCCTCGAATTTCTGCTGCAGCTGATTCCTCAGGTCCTGGACCGTTCCGGCCAGAAGGGCAGCCCTCTCCCCCAGCTCCCGGAAATCAGGTGCCAGATCCTCCAGGCGGAGCGTGGCTGTGTCAGGCTGTTCGAGGACATCCTGTAGATAGTTGGTTAAGAGCTTCAGGGAATCTTCCATTTCATCTCTCCTGTAAACCGGCTTGGTCTGCGCGTCTTTTTTCATTATATAGTAATTGAGGCCAAAAGGGAAGGGTTTTCTTCCCCAGAGTCTCCTTTTCCGGGATTTTTCCGGGAAAATCCTGAAAAAATGGAAAAATGTCGAAATCGAGTTGCGGAAAATCCGGGGAAAGCGTATAATCAAGGTGCTTTACTTATCACATGCGGCACAGGGGAAAAGCATAGGCGATTTCCCCGGAGCCTGACGAAAGAGGGATGAACATGAGCGAGAGTATCACAAAGGAACTGCTGGAGCAGTTCGAGAGGGAGTGCGGCGCGGACACGGCCTTACAGGTGGCGAAGAACGCCGTCACGGAGAACGGCCTGAAGGCATCGGCCAAGAACGGGGAGGCCCAGCGCGCCACCCGCCAGAGCTTTTCCGTGAAGCTGAAGCAGGGCACCATCACCAACCAGAAGCAGAGCGGCCGCTGCTGGCTGTTCGCGGCGCTGAACACCTTCCGGTTCGAGGTCATCAAAAAGCTGAACCTGGAGAACTTCGAGCTTTCCCAGAACTACATGTTTTTCTATGACAAGCTGGAGAAGGCCAATTTCTTCCTGGAGAGCATCCTGGACACCCTGGACGAGCCCACGGGAGGCCGCCTGATCGCCTGGCTGCTGTCCTCCCCCATGAACGACGGCGGACAGTGGGACATGCTCTGCGGCCTGGTGGACAAGTACGGCGTGGTCCCCAAGTACGCCATGCCCGAGTCCAAGGCTTCCTCCGCTTCCGGGGAGATGGACAGCGTGCTCACCGTGAAGCTGCGGGAGGATGCCTGCCGTCTGCGCAGCGCCTACGCGGCAGGGGCCAAGCGGGAGGAGCTGGCGGCCAGGAAGGAGGAGATGCTGGGGGAGATCTACCGCATCCTGTGCATCTGCCTGGGAGAGCCTCCGAAGACCTTCGATTTCGAGGTGGAGGACAAGGACGGCAAGTTCATCCGGGAGTGCGGCCTGACCCCCCAGGCATTTTATGAAAAATACGTGGGACTGAACCTGGACGACTACATAAGCATAATCAACGCGCCTACCGCGGACAAGCCCTACCACAGAAGCTACAGCGTGAAGTTCTTAGGCAGCGTGAAGGAGGGCCGTCCGGTGCGCTACCTGAACCTGGAGATCGGGGAGCTGAAGAAGGCGGCCATCGCCCAGATGAAGGACGGCGCTCCCGTGTGGTTCGGCTGCGACGTAGGGAAGTGCTCCACCAGGGACGGCGGCGTCATGGACACCAAGGTCTACAAGCTGGAGCAGCTGCTGGGCGTGAAGTTCGGCATGGACAAGGCCGAGAGGCTGGACTACGGCGAGAGCCTGATGACCCACGCCATGGTGTTCCAGGGCGTGAACCTGGACGAGGAGGGCAGGCCCAACCGCTGGCGGGTGGAGAACAGCTGGGGCGAGGAGCCCGGCGAGAAGGGCTACTACGTCATGAGCGACGACTGGTTCGACGAGTATATGTACCAGATCGTGGTGAACAAGAAGTACCTGTCGGAGGAGCTGCTGGCGGAGTACCAGGCGGAGCCGATCATGCTGGAGCCCTGGGATCCCATGGGGTCGCTGGCTGTGGTGAGGGGCTGAGGCCTATTGCGGCATGGCGGCCGGTCAGGCCGCCTGCTTGCAGGACCTGCAATCGGGGGCGACATGGAAGTGAAGTTTCAGGCGGAGGAGAGGAAGATGATGAAGACAGTGCGGGAAATATGTGTGATGACGGCGGCCACGCTGATAATCGCGGCGGCGGTTTTCTTCTTTTTGATACCCAGCCACGCGGCGGTCAGCTCCGTGTCCGGCCTGGCGATCGTACTGTCGAATCTCGTCCCGCTGTCGGTATCGGCCATCACCATGATTTTGAACGTGGTCCTGCTGATAGCAGGATTCCTGCTGTGCGGGCATGAGTTCGGCTTCAAGACAGTGTATACCTCCATCCTCCTGCCTGTCTTCATCGGGCTGTTCGAGCTTGCTTTCCCGGAGAACGCATCCATCTCCGGGGATGCCCTGCTGGACGTGGTCTGCTATATCTTCACGGTGAGCATCGGGCTGAGCATCCTGTTCAATATGAACGCGTCCTCCGGAGGCCTGGACATCGTGGCAAAGATCCTGAACAGATATCTGCACATGGATCTGGGCAGGGCCATGAGCATGAGCGGGATGCTGGTAGCGCTGAGCTCCGCTTTCGTGTATGACAAGAAGACGGTGGTCCTGAGCGTCCTGGGAACCTACCTCAACGGGATGGTGCTGGATCATTTCATCTTCGGGCAGAACATGAAGAGGCGGGTCTGCATCATTTCCAAGGACAAGGAAGAGGAAATCCGCCACTGGATCGTGCACACGCTGAAGAGCGGGGCCACGATCTACCAGGCGAAGGGGGCATACGAAGGCACGGTCCGGGACGAGATCATAACCATCGTGGACAAAAACGAGTACCAGAAGCTGATGCAGTATATCAGCCGGGAAGACCCGACGGCATTCATAACGGTGTACAATGTAAGCGATATGCGCTATATTCCCAAGAACCGGCCCGGCGGAGGGAAGGGATGAATGTGGCAGGACGCAGGTTCTGCCTGCGGCTGTCTACAGAAGCTTAGACGCAAAAAAAGAACGGAATCCCCTATTTAACAGGATTCCGCTTCCTCTTCACAGAGCGATAGACGGGACTCGAACCCGCGATTTCCACCTTGGCAAGGTGGCGCTCTACCAACTGAGCCACTATCGCATCACCATCTCTGTTCCTGTGGAACCTTGTCCCCTCAGAACAAAAATGATTGTACCACGAATCGAACCGGCTGTCAACCTTTTTTGGAAAAATTTATGGAAATCAATTTTTCGGAATAAGCTTTCCCCGCAGCCAGCCCGAAAGCCGTTTCTCGATCAGATCCCAGCTGACGAGGGCCAGGCCCGTGCTGACGGCAAAGGCCACGGCGACGCCGAGGAACGCCCGGGGGCTGGGGGCGGAGAAGTCGAACACCAGCCGGTCCAGCAGCATCACAGGGTAATAGTGCATCAGGTAGAGGGAGAAGCTGATGTCGCCCAGCCCCACGAGAGGGGCAGGCGCCTTCTCCTGGAACAGGCCTGCGGCAAAGGCGCACAGCACGATCAGGAGCGCCGGCAGCCCCCAGAGCAGCGGCCGGAGGAAGCCCAGGACATTGACGGAGCTTTTGGTCAACATCAGCCCCGCGAACAGCACGGGAGGCAGGAGGAGCGCCGGCACACGGCAGAACCCTGGCAGCTTCCCGGCCTGATGCCGCCTGTACAGGTCCCGGGATACATAGTAGCAGAGAATGCCGAAGAGGAACTCCAGCATCACGGGATTGCCGTAGAAAGCCAGGAATACGGGGGGAGAGGGCACCATTTGGGCAATCGCTACGATCCCCGACAGAAGCAGGCCGCAGATCAGCCCCCGGAACCTGTGGCTGACGCGCATGGCGATCATGAACAACAGGTAGAAAAATATCTCACAGTTCACCGTCCATCCAATCCTCATGAGAGGCTGCACCGCCCCTCCGCCGATGTCAAAGGGGAGGAAGAGGAGGCTCTTCAGGAGAAAGACAGGATTCGCCCTGGTCTGCTCGAACATGCCGGGAAACAGCAGCAGGAGCAGGAAGGTGCCCACCGTCATGAGGTAGTAGAGGGGCAGGATGCGGATCAGTCGCTTGCGCAGGAAGGATTTCGCGTCTGCATGGGTGGAGAACATGATCATGAAGCCGCTGATGCAGAAGAAGATGTCCACGCCGAAAGCGCCGCAGTTCAAGAAGCGGATATGCTCCAGCACGATGAAGAGCGCCGTGACGCCCCGCAGCGCCTGGATGCTGTCAAAATGCATCTGATGAAAATACGGTAGCTGAGCTCTCATGAAATCCCTCGTCCTTTCCTGGCAGATATGCCCCACCCATTGTAGCACATTGCGTGTGGCGGGGCAATGGGAGACATCTTAAGATTTTCTCCAGATTTTCGCTACTTTTCCTTGCGCTGGATGGAATATCATAATAAAATGGAAGTATAGTAAGACATTCGTCGTGCAGCGACTTTAGATAAGGAGGTGCTTTATATGAAGCTGATTTTTGTCGGCGCGGCCCATGAGGTGACGGGAAGCTGCCATTACCTGGAGGTGGGCGGCAAGCATATCCTGGTGGACTGCGGCATGGAGCAGGGCGTGAACGTATTCGAGAACGTGCCCCTTCCGGTGGACGAAGGGCTGATCGACTACGTGCTGCTGACCCACGCCCATATCGACCACACGGGCCTGCTGCCCCTTCTGTACGCCAGGGGCTTCAGGGGGCATGTGTACGCCACGGACGCCACGGCGGACCTGTGCAGCATCATGCTCCGCGACTGTGCCCACATCCAGATGATGGAGGCGGAGTGGAAGAACCGCAAGGCGAAGCGGAGCGAGAGCCTGGCCTCTGTGGAGCCCCTGTACACCATGGAGGACGCGGAGGGGATCATCAAGCGGATCGTCCCCTGCCATTATGACAAGGAAGTGAAGATCTGCGACGAGCTGACCATCCGCTTTTCCGATATCGGCCATCTGCTGGGCTCCGCCAGCATCGAGGTATGGCTGACGGAGAGGGGCCACACGAAGAAGATCGTGTTCTCCGGGGACATCGGCAACAAGAACGATCCCCTGCTGCACAATCCCATCCCCACCAAACAGGCGGATTACGTGGTCATGGAGTCCACCTACGGCGACAGGCTCCACGGGGCCGAGCGCCCGGACTATGTACATGAGCTGGCGGCTATCCTGAAGGAGACCTTCGACCGGGGCGGCAACGTGGTCATCCCCTCCTTTGCCGTGGGGCGCACCCAGGAGCTGCTGTACTTCCTGCGCAGAATCAAGGTGGAGCGCCTGGTGGAGGGGCATGAGGACTTCCCGGTGTACGTGGACAGCCCGCTGGCGGTGGAGGCCACGGAGATCTTCCAGGAGAACCGCATGGAATGCTTCGCCGGGGAAGCCCTGGAGCTGGTGAAGGAGGGCATCAATCCCATCTCGTTCTCCGGGCTGAAGCTGTCCATCACCAGCGACGAGTCCAGGGAGATCAACTTCATCGACACGCCCAAGGTCATCATCTCCGCCTCGGGCATGTGCGAGGCCGGGCGCATCCGGCATCACCTGAAGCACAACCTGTGGAGGCCCGAGTGCACCATCCTGTTCGTGGGATACCAGGCGGTGGGCACCCTGGGCCGCATGATCGTGGACGGGGTGGACGAGGTGAAGCTCTTCGGCGAGTCCATACAGGTGCGGGCGGAGATTAGGAAGCTGGTGGGCATGAGCGGCCACGCGGACAAGAACGGCCTGATCGACTGGGTGTGCGGCTTCGAGGAGAAGCCCAGGAAGATATTCGTGGTGCACGGCGAGGACAGCGTCTGCGCGGGCTTTGCGGAATGCCTGAAGATGGAGTACGGGCAGCGCACCTATGCGCCCTACAGCGGGACGGTGTTCGACCTGCTGTCGGGGAAGCTGGAGTACGAGGCGGAGCCTGTGCCGGTGAAGAAGAAGGCAAAGGGCGCACTGTCCACGGTCTACGCAAGGCTGCTGGCCGCCGCCCAGAGGCTGCTTAACATGGTGAAGCGGATCGACGGCATGCCGAATAAGGACATGGGGAAATTCGCTGACCAGATCAATTCGCTTTGCGACAAGTGGGAAGCTTGAGAAGCGTGAGAAGAAGTTCTAGGGCGCCAAAGGACGCCGCCCAAGAACTTCTAGGCTCGGCTTGCGAACAAGTTCGCTTTGCTCGCCGGTCTCACGCGGAAGAATGCCCGAAGTGCGGGCATTCTTCCAGGTTTGCGGCGGGTTTGTAGGGATATTTTGTAGGGATATGGTGTTGGAGATTGTGGAAATAGGTGGGGGGATGGATGAAGCTTATTGCGGCGGTGGATCGGAACTGGGGGATTGGGTATCGGGGGAGGCTTTTGGTGAGCATTCCGAATGACCAGAGGCATTTTCGGGAGGAGACTATGGGGAAGGTGGTGGTTTTGGGGCGCAGGACGCTGCAGACTTTTCCGCAGGGGCTGCCTTTGCAGGGCAGGAGGAATATTATTCTTTCCAGGGACAGGGGGTATCGGGTCAAGGGGGCTTTGGTGCTGCATTCTTTGGAGGAGCTGCTGGAGGAGGTGAGGAAGTATCGGGCGGAGGATGTCTACTGCATTGGGGGGGAGAGCGTCTATGCGCAGCTTCTGCCTTATTGTGATACGGCGCATATCACGAAGATAGACCAGGCTTATGAGGCGGATACATATTTCCCGAATCTGGACAGGGATCCGGAATGGGAGGTCACCGCGGACAGCGATGAGCTGACTTATTTCGACATCGCTTATACCTTCTTGAAGTATGAGAGAAAGAGGCCGGATCAGAAATAGGATAAGAAATAGGGCAAAAAATATTGACTTTTGGCCGGAAAAGTATAATAATTGTGTAAAATAAAAAATTGGAAAGAAGGTTGAGGCAATTGGAAAAGAAGAACATCGACTGGGGCAATATAGGCTTCGGGTATGTGCAGACGGAGAAGCGGTATGTCTCATATTATAAGAACGGCGCTTGGGATGAGGGCGGCCTGACGGAGGACGCGAACATCGTCCTGAACGAGTGCGCGGGTGTCCTGCAGTATGCCCAGACCATATTCGAGGGCCTGAAGGCTTATACCACGGAGGACGGGCGCATCGTGGCGTTCCGGCCCGACCTGAACGCGGAGCGCATGATGGACTCCGCCAGGCGGCTGGAGATGCCGGTGTTCCCGAGGGAGCGTTTCATCGACGCTGTGGACAAGGCAGTGGCGGCCAACGCGGCCTATGTGCCGCCCTATGGCAGCGGGGCGACCTTGTACATCCGCCCCTACATGTTCGGCTCCAATTCCGTCATCGGCGTGAAGCCTGCGGATGAATATCAGTTCCGCATCTTCTGCACGCCCGTGGGGCCTTATTTCAAGGGCGGCGCCAAGCCCCTGACCATCTGCGTCAGCGATTTCGACCGGGCGGCTCCCCATGGGACAGGCCATATCAAGGCCGGCCTCAACTATGCCATGAGCCTCCATGCCATCGTGACGGCCCACAAGAACGGCTATGACGAGAACATGTACCTGGATCCCGGCACCCGCACCAAGGTGGAGGAGACCGGCGGGGCCAACTTCCTCTTCGTGACGAAAGACGGCAAGGTAGTCACGCCTAAGTCGGACAGCATCCTTCCTTCCATCACCCGCCGCTCCCTTGTCCATGTGGCAAAGGAGTACCTGGGGCTGGAGGCCGAGGAGCGGGAGGTATATCTGGACGAGCTGAAGGATTTCGCGGAGTGCGGCCTGTGCGGCACGGCGGCGGTGATCTCCCCGGTGGGCAAGGTGGTGGATCACGGCAGGGAGATCTGCTTCCCCAGCGGCATGGCGGAGATGGGGCCTGTGACCAAGAAGCTCTACGACACCCTCACCGGCATCCAGATGGGCAGGATTCAGGCACCGGAAGGATGGATCCACGTAATCGAATAAGGGATTGACGACAGACGGCCCATGCTCCACAGGAGCTCTTCCGGCAGGGAGGAGCTTGTATGGGGCATGGGCAGATTTATTTTTTGCGGCCGAGGGTTGGACGGATAGGGATGATGGAAAATGCATATTCGAAATAGATATCTTACGGGAAGGGACGCGAAAGGACGATGGGGGCTGCGCCGCTGCTTAAGGCGGTCCGCCGCGCTTTTTTGCTGTGCCCTCCTGGCAGCGCTCCCCCTGTCCGCCTGCGGGGATGAGAACAGCGCAAAGGTGGTGTTCACCACAGGCTTAGGCCCCGACGAGGTGTTCCGCATCGGGAACGGGGTCTGCACGGTGCCGGAGATGATGGTATACCTGACCAATACCCAGAACCAATACGAGAGCGTCTACGGCGCGGAGGTGTGGAATATTTCCGTGAAGGGCGTCACGTTGGAGGAGAACGTGAAGGACACCGTGCTGGCCAAAATCGCCCAGATCAAGACCATGTACCTGCTGGCCCAGGACAGGGGCGTGGCTTTGGACGAGGCGGAGGAAAACAGGGTGGAGCAGGCGGCGGCCGAGTATTTCGGCTCCCTGAATGAGGCGGAAGCGGCTCTGATGGGGGTGGAGCAGGGCACCATAGAGCAGCTCTACCAGGAGTACGCCCTGGCGGACAAGGTCTACCGCTATATCATACAGGACGTGAACCCGGAGATCAGCGACGACGAGGCCCGCACCATCACGGTGCAGCATATCCTGCTGCGCACGT